>CASFZH010000034.1 GCA_949299115.1 uncultured Helicobacter sp.
TTCCGAGAATCATAGGGGAATACATGACTATTGTGATTGGTATTATACTCTATTTTGAATAAGAAACATCTTTGTAATAATTTGTTTGTAAAGGCTTTGTGAAATCTTATTTGTAAAATTTGAGGAGACTTATAAAGCCGCAATAATCTTGGAGAGATTTGGTCTTAGATAATTGCATCTTGATGGGATTAATATTAGAGATTAATAGCGCTTATAAGAGATTGAGATACAGCCTTAATACAATATTTAAGGCTTTTGTGCATTCTATTGCAATTTGAGTGCGACTGTATCGTGCAATATATTATAATAGAATCTCTAGGCTTTGGATACTCTTAGCATAAAGGTGCTGTATCATGATTATTGCAAGGGGGCTATAAGTACAATTAGCAAAATTTGGATTATGGCATACATTCCTTTGGATTTGTCCAAAATTCTGTTGCACTTCGATTTCATAAAAACTCACAAACTCTTGTCTACTTGCTATTTTCTTGATTTATACTCCACTTTGATTGCAACAAAGCAGATGACTTTATAGGGATTTCGCCTCTATCGTGCAATCTATTGTGAAATATTTCACTAAGACTCACTATATCGTTATGAGATTCTGTGTGGGCTTTCGAATCTATCGCAATATTTTGCAAGATATTTCGGATTTCATATCCTCAACATGACAAAAAATAGCAACATGACGTAAAAAGACTCAATATGATAGCAAATAAGACAAAAGAGTGCGGCATATTCAAACGCATATCTTTACTTTGCATTAGCAAAATAAAGAATCAGATAGCAAACATAACAATACAATAGCAGCAGAAATATTGTGATACTGTTAGACATTGCACCCCACAAGATGTTTTGCTGTGTTCAACATGATACCTTCTGTCTTCTTCAATACATTTTGCCTAAGATACTGCAGCTCATGTTTCAATATGACCTCTATCGTGTCTTTATAATACAATGTTTATTTTGTGTCATGATAGAATCTAGCTACATTAAAATTATCGAATACATTGAAATTCCTGATATTCATTCACAATACAGAATCTCTTATGCTACTTTGTGCTGTTTATAATTGATAGAAGAAAACTATAAATCATAGAAAAGTACTCAAAAGGCATATAAAACTAAGCTATTTGTTTACACAAGATTAACGAAGTGTTTTTTTTTTTTTTTTGATTTAATAAAAAATATTTTGTTTAAAGGAAAGCCATGATATTTGAAAATATAGAATATTTTGACAATGATATACTGTGTAATTTAGATTCTCGGATTTTTCAATATAGTTTGATGTCAGATATTGAAAGAAAATTTTTAAATGGCATTGTACGCAAAGAAAAACCAAAAAAGATTCTAGAATTAGGCGTGTGTGCAGGCGGCTCTTCGGCAATCATTCTCAATGCCATTAAGGACAATGAAGATGCTTTCTTGTATTCTGTGGATTATATTGCACAATATCATGACGGTGAGCAGCAAAGAGACATTGGCTTTTGCATACCCCAATATGCTCCGCACTTAATGGATAAGTGGAAGTTATACACAGGTGGGACTGCGGCAGAATTTTTAGAAGAAATCGGTGGCGATATAGATATGTGCCTCATTGATACAGTACATATTAATCCGGGTGAATTATTGGATTATTTGATGATTTTACCATTTATGAAACAACATGGCATTATTGTCTTACATGATATTTCACTCCATCTCACACCACATCATGAGAATTCTATAACGAATTGCATTCTTTTTAGTGCAATGCAAGGAGACAAGACATATCCTAAAAGTGAAAATGTTGGCAGAGGATTCCCAAATATTGGAGCAGCCATTATAGATAAAGAATCACAAATCCAGCACATTACAGATATACTTATGCTTTTAGGGTTGGAGTGGACTTATATGCCAACACAAAAAGACTGCGATTCCATGCTTACACTTTTCTCAAAACATTATGATACCCATACATTCAATCTCATACAGCAAATATTTGTAAGTCAAACCAAAACGAGCATAATACGTGAAGAATTAAAAAAAGCACAACATGAAATCTATATCAAAAAACGTCAGTATAAGAAAAAATGGTGGTTTTTGTGCATTCCGACAAGAGTCTTACGGCAAACAATCCTTAATGCTATGTTAAAACAATATGGGCTTGATGAAGAATCGCTTGTGCAAAAGAAAAAGCAAAGAGATTCCCTCTTTACTTCTTACTACAAAGACAATAAAGTTGCAGAATAATACTCCATTCATATAAGATAGTGCTGTGCATTGTGTTTTTTGCTCGCTCTTTTATTGTAAGACCAAATATCACAAAATAGAAATGTTACAAAAATAGAAGAGAAAAGATAGATTGCCTTTTGCTATAAACATTGCTATAATGACTATTCTAAAATTCATGTAGTTATAGTTACCAGCAGTCCAGCTATCACTACTCTAGCAATCCAAAAAAATTATCAAAAGGCTATGAATGACAGAGCTTTTCTCTCTCACAACATTCTATCGCATTGTAGATGGCGTCAGTGTCCTTTTATTTGTCTCATTGGTAAGCATTCTTTTTACCATTATCGGTGGCTTGATACTAGGGCGATTAATGATTGTCCATAATACTATCGTGCGAAGTTTGTGTAAGATTTTTCTTGAAACTGTCCGTATTATCCCGCTCATTGCATGGCTCTTTATTGTTTTTTATGGGATTCCAAGTGTATTTGATATACATATTAGCAATACAACAAGTGCTATCATTGTATTTAGTATGTGGGGCATTGCTGAAATGGGGGATTTGGTACGTGCAAGCATACTTAATGTCCCAAAACACAATAGAGAATCGGCATTAGCACTTGGACTGAATGCATTCCAAATTGAATATTATATTATTTTACCCCAAGCACTCAAATCTCTTACACCATCAAGCGTTAATCTTTTTGGTAGAATCATCAAAACAACCTCATTGCTACCATTAATCGGCGTTGTAGAGCTTTTAAAGATTGGTCAACAGCTTATTGAAGTCTTTGGTAAGCATGATGTGCATGTGAGCTTTGTCGTGTATGGAATACTATTGCTTATCTATTTTATGTTATGCTATCCATTTTCTTATATAGGTGATTATTTAGAAAAAAAATTTCAAACATCTTGATTTAAGTGATAAGAATACATTGTGGCATGAAAACTAGCTTTTGTACTCAAAATACTCGGTAAGCCCCGTTAATCCAACATGTATCATAAAAGCCATGTTTTTATTTATAAGTATGGAATAGCGAATGATTATAATGAATGAAAAATATCTAGGTTTTATACTAAAAAAGAATCGTCATAGTGTAAAGCAATGACTTGAGTATTGTAGAATCATTACTTAACCTCAACATACTTTCCTCATGTAGCTTGCAGAAATCTTTTTAAGTTTTAAGGAATCTTGAGAATCATTGCTTGTTGGTTGGCATTAAGCAATCTTTGAATTCTCTAATTCAATCTTTATTATGTGAATTGCATGAAAATATCGCAAGGGATAAAGGCACTCGCTACTATTAAATAGTAATCCTAGCTTCATATTGCATACTTGCTCTTAAAGTGATTAATAATGTAGGGTTTTGACATTTTGCACGGCACATATTTCATTATAATTACAAAGACATTCTAAGACAATGCAATTTTAGTATTTGCATGATAGCTTACATAATGCTTAATGAAACATAGAAATCCTAAGAGACAAAAAAACACAAAACCATAAAAGAGAATCTCTATCAAATTTTTAGGATAGAATTGTTTTTTTTTTTTTGGTTATAATACCGAATCAGGCATGGTGTGCGATGTGTTTGTTGATAAAATAACGGCATTGTGTCATTTAGAATCTAATGAACTAGGATTTTTGAGTACAAGTAGTACTAAAACTTCTATCCAAAATTCTATTTAGATATTGGAATTATAAGTGAGGGCTATGGCATGTTGTATTGCAAAAGTTTTTAGTACGGCTTTTTGGGATATGCAAAAGTCAATGTCTCTTTGCTACACTAAAACATGCCAAGATTCACTGATAGAATCAATACTAATAGAATCAATTTCACATGCTATGTTTATTGACTATTTTTGCTTAGTTTTTAGATGGTGTTGATTTATAATGCTTTTCTTAATCGCTACATTCAGATTACACTAATGCCTATTCATATTTTTAGACATTTTTATCACAATATCATAGTTGCATGATAGTATAATTTTTAAGGGGACGGTATGAAATTAGGTTGGTTTTGCGTCATTTTGGGTGGTATTGTAGAAATTTTTTGGGTTAGCGGACTCAAATATTCCACCACTCTTATAGAATATTGCATAACTG
The DNA here is from genome assembly GCA_949299115.1 of uncultured Helicobacter sp. Classification (GTDB taxonomy): domain Bacteria; phylum Campylobacterota; class Campylobacteria; order Campylobacterales; family Helicobacteraceae; genus Helicobacter_A. The sequence goes on from CASFZH010000034.1 coordinate 4,319, forward strand.
CTATTGGCGTGCTCCTCTCTTTTAGTCTAATGATTGTAGCGACCAAAAGACTTGAGGTTAGCATAGCCTATGCAGTATTTGTAGGCATAGGAGCTGCAGGTGTGGCATTAAGCGAAATCTTAGTATTTGGTGCTTCCACAAACCCCTTGCAGCTTACACTTATCGGGCTTTTAATCCTTAGTGTTATTGGATTAAAACTCGTAAGTAAAGAAGGTGATAGCAAAGATTTACAAACAATCCAAGAAATCTCTAAAGACTTAGGGATAGATACTTTAAACGAAGTTTTAGAATCATTAGAATGTACGGACAATCAAGATTCTAAAAATTCCAATATTGCTAAAACTTTTGCAGCTTCTTTAGATTCTCAATACACTGAAAAATCTCAAATGCACTTAGAATCAATAACACACAAAGATTCTCTAAACAATACTCAATCAATCACGCAAACAGAATCTCGGATTTCTTCAGATTCTCAAGACGTTAGAGAATCAACACAGGGTGATTCTCTAATACATAAAGATTCAAAAAATATCTTAGAATCTCAACCACAATTAGATTCTCAAATGTCTTTAGAATCACCACAAGATTCTAGTATTTCACCCACTTATCAATCTAAAGAATTAGATAGTAAACCAAAGGAGAATGTATGAGCTGGATATATTTAATACTAGCTGGGATTATGGAAATCTGTGGCGTACTGTGTATGAAGAAATTTGCTCTTAGCAATCAAAAAATCTATCTGCTTGGTATTGCAGTGCTATTTGTCTTAAGTCTTAGTCTGCTTTCTTTAGCATTACAAGAAATTCCTATGGGAATTGGCTATGCCATTTGGACTGGCATTGGCACGGCTGGGGGTGTATTGGTAGGGATTGTCATCTATAAAGAATCACAATCTTTTTGGAAGCTCTTATTTGTTGCCTCTATCGTGGTATGCAGCGTTGGCTTAAAAGCATTACATTAGAATATTTCTTTGTGGCTTGACAAGTAGATGAATCGCAACAAGTAGATGAAACTCAAACAATGCAATACAATGCTTGAGATGAGTGTTTCATAATCATATTTTTGGCATCATATTTTTACAGATTCTAATTTGCTTAAGATAGTATCAAAAGCCCAAATATGGAATCTAAAAATACATCTACACCATACTCTATTAAGTAAGCTAAATCACTATCGCTTAAATGATAGCAAATAATTCGCCCTTAACGCATTGCATGACAATATGATTGTTTTTTATAATCATTTGAATTAGAAATAACCCATGAGGCTTACAATTAGGAATTTACTTCCAAAGCCTTTGGAGTGAGCTAATAGAATGTATTTCTTGATTACAATTTACTGTATTCTAGTAGTCTAGGAATTTGCTTTCTAAGTGAAAAATTTGCAAAATCCTATTCACTCCCCTATTACGCCCACTCTTTGCTTAGAATATTTAGAATCTAGGGCAACTTCTATCATTGCACTTGCAAAATCTGCATAACTTGCTTTCGATTCACCTTTATTATTCACCTCAAATTCTTCGCCAATAATCTTATATGTACCACTCTTTGGTGCATCGGGGATAAATACAGCTGGCGGGCTGACAAAGACCCAATTCACATTCTTAACACCTCTTAAAAATGTCAATACCTCTCCTTGAGCCTTTGCTAATGGTAGATATTCTTTTGGGAAGTTTTGTGTATCCATAAGCATTGTAGTATGACTTTTATCCATATACAAGCTTCCTGCACCGCCAACTACTAGAAACTTCGCTTTACTTCCTGCTAGAATCTTAACTAAATGTTCTATATGCGTTTTGTGCAAACCTAGATTCTGCCATTCACCAAAGGCATCGATAATTACGTCAAAGCCCTCTAAATCACTAGATTTTAGCTTAAAAATATCTCTCTGCACAACATGCACCTTGCTAGAGAAATTCGCTTTCTTAGAATCTCGTACAAAGGCAGTAACCTCTAAGCCCCTCTTAATAGCTTCCTCCACAATCAATCTACCCGCTTTACCACTAGCGGCTAATACTGCTATTTTCGTAGTTTGCTCCTTTTTATGTGTTGTATTTGCTTGAGCTATGCCAAGACTACCTAATAAAAACACCAAAAGTGTCCCAAAAAATATCTGTGAAATGATTTTTTTCATCATCTTATCCTTTCTCTTTTATTTTTGCTAAAAGCAATGTCGAAATGATAATAGAGTAAGTCCTAAAAATCAAGTAGAAATATTTTTATAATATAGTAGTATTTTTCATACTATTGCGTACGATATGATATTTTGATATTTATAATTTTATGAAAAATTTATATCTATAAATATAAAATACAAATGCGTTTTATATCAAATACAATACAAATCGAAAATGTTACTTTTTAAGCTAAGCCCAATATTTTAAGTGGTGAAATTTATGTCTAAAATGAGATTTTTTTGATTATTAAAATATAATGTACAGATTTTTGCATTAATATAAGGAGATTTCAGTATGACATTAAAAAGCGTAAAAACAAAATTGATTTTGATGATTTCTCTAGCGATTATCATCGTTGTTACAGTTCTTAGTTATTTTAATTATTTCTCAAATCTACACTATATAGACACTAAGCTCAAAACCCAAGACCTACCCAACATCGCTGACAAAGTCGCTTCGCGTATTCGTGTCAATATCCTTCCTTTTGTATATGGCTCTATTGCTATGGCAAATGATACATTTATATTAGACTGGATAGAAGATGGTGAAGATGTGAGTCATAACGATTTTTTTCAATATGCACAAAGTATGTCAAAAAGCTTTAATGCAACAACAAGTTTTCTTGCCTCTATAAAAACCTTGCGTTTTTATTCTGAAACCAAAATAGAAAGCAATCTTGATCTCAATGGACGTGATAAATGGGTAATACACGCAAAAGACAATCCGAAAAATTTCACACTCAATGTGGATTTTGACCGGAGAAACAAAGATTCCCTAGCTCTTTTTGTCAATCACAAAATATTTAATAAACAAGGTGAATTTATTGGTGTAGCAGGGCTTGGAGCAAGTATGCACGAAATTGTTAAGTTTATAGAATCTCAAAAGATAGGCAAAAATGGACAAAATTTCATTGTTGATAGCAATGGTTTAATTCTTGTGCATAAAGACAAAAACTTAATTTTACAAAAACATTTGCGTGATTTACCAAATCTTGGTGATATAGCCGATTCACTAATGCAACGAGAAAGCGGTGTTATGAGCTATACTGATGCACAAGGGAATGAGAAAATGATTCTCTCTACACAGCTACCAAATCTTGGGTGGAATGTCATCAGTGAGCTTGATGTCAAAGAGGCTTATGAACCAGTCTATGAGAATCTTTCTGCAACCCTTATTTATTCACTTTTATTTATTATACTTGGCAGTGTGCTTGCGTATTTTACAGCACATTATTTTCAAAAAAACATTATTAAAATACAACGTGGAATTTTAGACTTTTTTGCCTATTTACGTTATGAACGTAATGAAGTAATACCCATCAATTTGAAAAGCAATGATGAATTAGGAGAAATGGCAAAAGCGATAAATGACAACATAGCACGTACTAAGACGACTCAACAACAAGACCAAGAGGCTATTATGCAGGTGCAAGAAGCGATTAAAAGAGTGAATGTTGGGGATTTTTCACTTTCTATCAACGCTACTCCAGCAAATCCGCAAGTAGCACAGCTTGTAGCCCTTATTGAAGATATGAAAAAAGAGCTACATAGTTTGCTTGGAACATCTTTGTGTGTACTGAAAAAATTCGCCGAGGGTGATTTTACACAAAGAATAGATTCTAAACAATATGAATGCGAGGCAAAAGATCTCTTTGATGGAATCTCCACGCTTGGTGAAACTATCGCCACTATGATTAAAGCAGAGTTGCAAATAGCCAACACGCTTACGCAAAAATCTTTAAGTCAAAAAGATTCTATGGATACACTCTTTAGTTCCATACAAACACAGACAAATGAACTCATTAATGCCACACAGAAAATCACACAGGTTACACAATCTATGCGTGAAGTCAACAACAAAGTCTCTGAAGTCATCGCACAAAGCGAGGAAATTAAGAGTATCGCAAGTATTATTAAAAATATTGCCGATCAAACCAATCTCTTAGCTCTCAATGCTGCTATCGAGGCGGCAAGAGCAGGAGAACATGGCAGAGGATTTGCAGTAGTAGCAGATGAAGTAAGAAAACTAGCAGAATCTACACAAAAATCTTTAAGTCAAATCGAAGCTACAGCAAATTCTCTTGCACAAAGTATCGTAGAAATGAGCGATGTGGTGCAGAATCAAACAGATGCCATAGAGCATATCTCTGAAGTGGGTAATGCAATGTCGCAAAATGCACAAGATAATATGCATGTTATTCAAACAACACAAGATATTAGCAAGGAAATTGACGAAATAGCTCAAAATATAAAAAAAGAAATGGAACGAAAAAAGGTATAAAAGCATCGTAGATTCAATGATAACCTTGTAATTCTGATAGTGCGAACTCATTATTAAGATAGAGTCCACAAACACAACCCAATACCCACTTGTGTTAACACAGAAGTCATATGGCTAAGGTCTATTTGTGTAAATAAGTGTGGATTTATAAGAATATTTGCAATCTCATTGTGCTCTAGCGATACATCAAGAAATAAAGGATTCTTGCAAACTCCTATGCAATGAATGAATTGAGAATCGCTTGGCTTTATTTTCTAAATTTTGCAATTCTACCATGACTATTGCATGACTATTGCATGACTATTGCGCTAAATCAAGCACAATAAAGGATCAACAAGAATACTTGGCATTCTTGTTAAGAGAGATGAATATCTCAAATCCCTAAGATAGTAAAATGGGGATATGGCTGCTTTCTTATCTTGAGTTTTGCAATGATAGACTGCAATTCTTGCTTTTGAAGTCCTAGATTCTCAAATCAAAGTGTAGAATATCCTACTACAATTAAACTATGTTGTAGTTGCAAGATTTCTCAATTAATAACATGGCACTATGATGAAATTCTAAGGTTTTTATTATTGTATAGATTCGGCACTACGTCATATTTTATAGAAAACTCAAGTATTTGTCCTAAGGCTTAATATCATTTGTGAATAACTTTGGATTTTAGATTCTAAAATTTTGACAATAGGATTCACTTGCTCATGTATCTGCTAACGGGCTAAATCCCAATATCGCCTTTAGATTCCATTAAATCATAACATTGTGATTGTTGTAACTATTAACTATTAATGAAAAGGTATTATGTCTCTACGAATTTCAGGATACTTTCTCAAGGACTTTTTACAACATAGTAACTTTTTCCTCAAAACGTTAATCATGTAGCATTGATGTTATTACAGCAAAAGACAATCGAAAATGATGAAGATTGTATCGCAAAGATAGAGCAAACATACATTTTGGTAATTGAGTATATTGGATTATAGAGTATTGAATAAATCATCTGATAGAACAGAATCTTACAAAATGTAAGAAAGCATAATGTAAGAAAGCATATTGCATAAAAGTAAGCATTGCAATAGAATCACAAATACCTTTATGTCCTCATTCTATGTCCAAGTAATGTAGTAATATCATAAAAGATATAACATATCAAGCATTTAAAGAAGTAAGCCGTGTTGCAGAGTGTTTAGAATCTGATAGCGTGATTTTGGCTTTTGGTTTATTCACATCACATTATCAATAAAATTTATATTACTCAAATGCAGGATAACTTCCAAGCCATTTGATTTCATCTTTTCGTTTTACAAAAATTCGTTTCACATTTTCATCATCTTTATGTCCATAAAAATCCATATAAAAACCCGATTTAAATCCTTTGTCATCATAGAGTGGACGTGAATCAATTTTTGTAATATTAATATTTTCATCTTTAAAATCTCGCAATAATTCAAAGAGAGCACCAGATTTCTCAAAGTCTTTAATTCTTACAAAAATTGAAGTTTTATCTTGTTTGCTCGATTCATTATGAAAATCGCTAATAATCACAAAACGTGTTTGATTATGAGAATGATTCTGCACATTTTCAAACATAATTGGAATCTTATAAAGTTTGGCGGATATCTCTGAACAAATTGCTGCACTATTAGAATCTTCGCTTGCAAGTTTTGCACCAAGTGCTGTCGAACTTACACCAATATGTTCTATTTCATTAAGTTGATAATTTAATAAAAAATCACTGCATTGCCCAAATGCAATATCTTTTGAGTAAATTTTTCGGATATGCTGTATATTTTGTGCTTTTGTAGCAAAGCTATGATGAATTGGCAAAATTATTTCATTAATAATTTTAAAATTATATTTTGCTAAATTATCAATAGTTTCCCCAACCATACCATTTGTATTATTTTCAAGTGGCACTACTCCATATTTTGCATTTTGATTCTGTAATGCTTGAAATACTGATGAAATTGTGGTAAGTGGTAAATAAGAACTCAATGGTCCAAATCTTTTTTCCGCAGCCTGATGTGTGTAGCTACCAATTGGTCCAAGAAATGCAATTTTTTGCGGTGATTCGAGATTACGTGATATGGCAAATATTTCGTAAAAAATCGCTTCAATAATAGATTTATCAAGATTAACCAAATTTTTATCTTTTATGTGTCGCAATAATGTAATAATAATTTCCTTTTCTCTATCTGGACGATAAATGCTGGCTTGGTTTTTGACTTTACATTGTCCAATTTGCTTTACAACTTCAAATCGCTTATTAAGCAGTACAATTAATTCTGAATCAATAACATCAATACATTGACGTAACGTTGCAAGTTTAGAATCAATACTATCTTGTGAGTCGTGTCTATCGTTCGATTTCATTTGCATACCTTTAGTTATGATTATGTGAAACCCTTTATGGTTTATTATAATTGAGTATTGTATAGTTTTATTACGTTTTTTAGTGTATCCTTTGTGATATTTTTACATCACTACATTCCGTAAATATATAAGAGGTAGATTATGAAAGGTATTGCCACAATATTTCTAAAGCTTATTTCATTATATCAGTATATTTTTTCTCCATTGGCACGTGGCTGTCGTTATTATCCAACTTGTTCAAATTATGCGTTTATTGTATTTAAGTATAACAATATTTTTTGTGCTTTATTAAAGACTTGTTATCGTATCATATTGTGTAACCCGTTTTCAAAAGGGGGATTTGATCCGCCTTATCTCTATCTCACTCAACAACAAATTGCTAGATTCTATAATGCTTATTATAAACAGAATCCTTGCTATAAGCCTTTTTCAAAAGATTTGCCCCAGAAAGTATATTTTTTTATAGAAGCGGATTTCCATTTGCTAAAATGGCAAAAATTTTATATAATTCCAGTTCATTTATATTGATATAAAAAGGTTTTAAGTGGATAAACAAAGTAATCTTAGATTGATTTTAGCTGTTGCCATTTCATTTGTCGTGATTGTTGTGTGGTCAAAATTTTTCGCACCAGACCCTACGGTACAAAAATCTGATAGCACACAAAAAACACATGTCTCACAGCCATCAAATGTTACAAATGAGATGATTCCAAATAGTGCTTTGCATTCCACTATTGCCAACACAAATGATAATGCAACTGATATGAAAGGTGTACCGACAAATCTGCAATCAAATAAAGAAATCCTTGTGAGAATACAATCTGAAGAATTTGATATAGATATTGATGTGCTTGGCACCATTTCACAAGCGTATTTGAAAGCAGATAAATATATCCAACCATATCAAGAAAATATTTTTACTCATATAGGAAGATTGTTTGGTATGGTAAGTGGAGAAAATAAAAAATTAGAGAGGTTACCGCTGTTTGCTACCAATGTCCCGCTTTACCCTTTGCAAATGATTTTTATAGATCCAGTCTATGGACAACTTGCCAATACGACAAAGTATAGTACAGATAAAACAGATATTATTGTGAAAGATAAACCCGAAACCGTAACACTTACACAGAATCTAGGTGAAATTGTAGTAAAAAAGATTCTCACTATTTATCCAAATATGACTTATGATGTGCAGATTATATTGAATAAGCCAATGCATTATATTATTAGTAATGGTATGCGTCCAAATGCCGATACAGAAAGCTACGTATTCCACGGTGTTTTATTGCAAAACGCTAATGGTACTATTGAAAAAATAGAAGATGGTGATGCAAAGGCAGAAGGACAAAACTTTAATGATGTGCTATTTGTCGCAAGTGTGGATAGATATTATACAAGTCTTTTATATGCCGACAAACCTCTATCTTCGATTACGGTTGGTGCTTTTGGGAAAGGACTACCACGTCCATTCATTAATGTGAATACGCAAGAGGAGATATTGCATGGCTATATAGGACCAAAAGACTATAAACTTTTAGAATCTATCAATCCACATCTAACAAGTGTTGTAGAATATGGAAGGATTACATTCTTTGCAAAATATATTTTTACTCTCCTCAATTTTTTATATCAATATATTGGTAATTGGGGTGTTGCAATCATCGCATTGACTATCATCATTAGAATCATTCTTTTTCCTTTGAGCTTTAAAGGTATGGTTGGCATGCAAAAACTAAAAGACTTAGCACCAAAGATGAAAGAAATACAAGAAAAACATAAGGGTAACCCACAAAAAATGCAAGCCGCAATGATGGAACTTTATAAAAAACATGGTGCAAATCCGCTTGGTGGCTGTTTGCCTTTGATTTTGCAAATCCCCGTGTTTTTTGCGATTTATCGTGTGTTATATAATGCAGTGGAATTAAAAAATGCTCCCCTTATGTGGTGGATACATGACTTGAGTGTTATGGACCCATATTTTGTATTGCCTATTCTTATGGGGATTTCCATGTATCTGCAACAAGCCCTAACGCCAACCACCTTTACTGACCCAATGCAGGCGAAAGTTTTTAAGTGGTTGCCAGTGATTTTTACCATTTTTCTTATCACTTTTCCAGCTGGATTGATATTATATTGGACAATCAATAATATCATCTCTATTATCCAACAATTGGCAATCAATAAAATGCTTGATGCAAGAAAAAACAAAGAGATTATGAAACACCATCATAAAAAACACATAAATGGTAACAAAAATAAGAAATAATACGATACAATACGCAATATTGCAGAAGATAAAGGACTGTCTATATGAAAAAATTTGTGGCAAAAACTATTGAGGAAGCCCTACAAAATGCTTCGCAATATTTCCAATGCTCTATTATTCAGGTCGAATATGAGGTTATCAAAAATCCAAGCAATGGATTCTTTGGCTTTATGAAAAAAGAGGCAGTCATTGTTGCAGCAAAAAAAGAGGATAGTAGCCATATTGGTTCTGGAAGTCAAACTAATTTTTGTGATAATTCCCCAAAAAATCTCATGCAAGATTCTACAAAAAATGCTACACAAACTCTATCTAAAGCAGATACACAAATGAAAAAAGATTGTATGCAATCCGATAAATCTCAAATATCAAATACCTTAAATACACACGAAATTGATTCTTATAGTACACCCGATACACAAACAAACTTTCATGATGCAACACTTTCTACACATAATAATACGATAGATAATAGCAATATTCATGTTATCGGCAAAGAATGTCCACAAGCCAATCAAGCCAATAATGTAAAATTGCATAGCAACTTAGATTCTACGCGCGATTCACAAGAAAACATATCGCACACAAAAATATCAAATGAGATTGATAATAACATGTATGACGATACCACCACATCTTCACAAATACCATGGCAGGACTTACAACACTCTACTACACAGTATCAAAATTTTAATGTAGAACAAATATGTCAAGAAGTCCAAAGCGAACTTGTTGCATTGCTGAAACTCTTACCTTTTGATTTAAATAAAGTACAAGTGAGCTTGTATGATAATCATACACTTTCAATTCTTATTGACGGACTCGATGCTGCATTATTAATTGGACAAAAAGGTTATCGCTACAAATCATTAAGTTATCTGCTTTTTAATTGGATTCACACACGTTATGGTTATGGAGTACGCTTGGAAATTGCCCAATTTTTAAGGAATCAAGAAGAGATTATGCGTGTATACTTGCAGCCAATTATAGAATCTGCTAAACTTAACGGTAAGGCACAAACAAAACCACTTGATGGTATTTTAACTCATATTGCTCTTAAAATCTTACGTGAAGAATTGCCAAATAAATATATTGTATTTAAAGAAACTACAAATGGTGAAAAGTATATTACTATCAGTGATTTTCTAGGCAATACAAATCACCGAACTACACATGGATTTGGTGATTTGCCAAAATACTAATGAATACAATAGTTGCTATATCAAGTGGTCTTACAAAAAATGCCATTAGCATTATAAGATTAAGCGGGGAAGATTCTCTTTCTATTATAAAAAAGCTTTTAGAACCTAAATGTAATACGAATACAGATTCTACAATAATGCGACCACTTATCCCACGCAAAGCGAGTTTACGTTGTATTTATGATACACAAGGTAGAATGCTTGATAAGGCTATTCTCATTTATTTTCAAGCACCATATAGTTTTAATGGTGAAGATATTATTGAGATTCAAAGTCATGGAGGAATAGTGCTTGCACAAGAAATCCTCAAGACTTGTCTTGCTTATGGTGCAACTTTAGCAAAACCGGGTGAATTTAGTAAGAGGGCTTTACTAAATGGAAAATTAGATATGTTAGAACTTGAAGCCACATTGGCACTCATCAATAACACCAATACCAATCTCACAGAATTATTAATGCGTAATCTGAATGGTAAATGCAGTAAAATGCTAGAATCTGTGCGATTGCAAATTTTAGAAATTATTGCACAAATTGAAGTGAATATTGATTATAGTGAAGAAGATTTAGATTCTCATATTATAGAGCATTCTATGAATATATTGCATGATATTATCTCCAAATTCCAAGCTATCTTAGAATCAACAAAGCATTATAATAAATTACAGCACATAAAACTTTGTATTTTAGGAAAACCAAATGTTGGGAAAAGTGCATTACTCAATCTCTTACTGCTGCAAGATAGGGCTATCGTAAGCGATATTGCTGGCACAACACGTGATACTATTACAGAAACGATTGACATTCATGGGAATCTTGTATCAATAGCCGATACGGCGGGGATACGGACAAGCGATAATGATATTGAAATGCAAGGGATACAGCGGAGCTTTGAGTATGCTAAGAATAGCGAAATTATACTTTGTGTATTTGATATATCTAGCAAAATAACATCAGAAGATAGGGAAATTTTAGACTTTATACATTGCAATTGTAATGATAAGTTTGTTCTTATTGTACTCAACAAAGATGATTTGGAATCACAAATTGATTATGATTTTTCGTGTTTTAACACCATACAAATCAATACGAAAGACATCAGAAACAGTCAAAGAATCAAGCAAAAAATCAATGAATTTTTGACTATGGAAATCCATCACGATACCTTGATTCTTACAAGTAATTTGCAAAGCAATCTTTTGGAATCTGCTTGGCACAATCTCATACATGCTAAAGAATTACTTTTACGTGGCGAATTAGAGCTATCAAGCTACGAGCTTACACAATCATTACAATTTTTGGGGCAAATAATAAAACCCTATGATGTTGAAGAAATGCTAGATTCCATGTTTTCACAATTTTGCGTAGGCAAATAAAACATTCTATAGCATTACAAATATGATGTAATAATTGGTTTTCTGAATTGTATAGAATTACATTAAATTACAAGAAACACTACGTTATATGTGTTAGCTACGTCTATATTGTTACATAGGTGCATTACTTTTTAGTTTGTAACCACAACTTTAAGGCTTTTTATGCAATTCTGTTACAGAGAATCAGGCTTTCCATTTAGTAAAGCCATTTTACTAAAATCACCCGGTTTTGCTAAAGTTACACCATAAGCAAGACAAGTCTTGAGGATTTCTTGTGCAGACACTATTTCAAGAATGCTTACATATTTTTATTATCCCCATACATATTCTTAAACACAAAAAATACCCCAAACATCAATAAAAGCCCCACAACATACCCCCATAATACGGAATCAAGCCCACCAGCTACACCAAAGCTCACAAGGGTGATTGCCGCTACTATGCTGACATACGGTAGCTGTGTAATAAAATGACTCTGCACCGAGCAGCCTGCTCCTGTGGCAGAGAGGATTGTTGTATCCGAGATAGGCGAGGCGTGGTCGCCATAGACTGCACCCGATAACACCGCCGAAATAACAAGAATTAAATCAACATTATTGACTTCTGCCAAACTTGAAGCAATTGGAATCATAATGGCGAAAGTCGCCCAGCTAGTTCCCGTGCAAAAAGCAATAAATCCAGAAATCGCAAAGCTTACTACCACAATAGCTATATGTGGATTTATCGTGCTAGATTCTAAATATGCCTTACTCAAAGTGGCAAGATATACACCTGTGCTTAAATCATCTTTGATAATAGGACCTATCGCCCAAGCTAGAATCAAAATGAGACAAGCAGGAAGCATAGAGGAGATTCCAAGTTGAACAATGGGCTTATAATCTTGCCAAGCAATATGTCTAAAGGACATAAGGAGCGTGAGTATGAGAGCTAAAAAGCCACCCCAAAAGAGTGAAAATCCCGTGTCCGTATTGCCTAACATTCCTATAATGCTCAACTCCCCTCCCTCAAGATAACCAGTATAAAAAATAAGTCCAGCTATAAAGCATAAAAGTGCTAGAATTGGGATAATCAAAAGCCATACGCTAGCTCCTGTATGCGGGGTTAAATCTAAATACTCACTCACGTCAACATTTTGATTTTTTTGCATAGCGGGGAGATTTATCTGCCACAAAATCGTAAGAAACACTGCCAAAAGTGCAAACCACGCATAGTAATTCCCCCAAATGCTTGAAAAGAGCAACACAAAGCTATCACCCTCAAAGTTTTTATTAAACTGCATGATGATATACGCACCCCAGCTAGAAATGGGCATCAAAATACATATAGGTGCGGATGTAGAATCTATGATATAGGCTAGACGCTCACGCGTGGAGTGATTGGCGTCATTAAGCGATTTGCTTACCTGACCCACCGTGAGAGCATTGAAATAATCATCGACAAAGACCACAATCCCAGCAATAAAGGCAAAAAACTCTGAACCTCTTTGGGTTTTGATACGCATTCTTGCCCATTGCACAAACGCAGCAATGCCTCCAGAGTAACTCATAAGCTGCGTTAAGATTCCCAAAATGAATAAAAACCCAAAGACATAGAGACTTTGGGCATTGATGATGAGTGTGTCATTTTGGTATTCGTAAAAGACTGAAGCTATGTGTTTATAGATATAGATAAGGATCTCTATGATCGAATTGTGATAATGAAGCATAATGCTTGCTAATACTATGCCCAAAAAGAGTGAGAGCACCACGCGTCTTGTGAGAAATACTAGGGCAATAGTAACCACAGGCACGACAAGACTAAGGGCAGAATCTGCATACATGAAAAACCTTTATGTAAATATTTAAGTGAGATAGATATCTTCTTTTTAAGTATTATAAAATTTTGTTAATTTTTATGCACTATGCTATGTGTTTTTCGTGATATACTATATTGACTATCACAAAGAAATACTTTACATTAAAAAATCAAAGTAGTGTAAATTTCAGACATCTTCTGCAATATTTTTTCATACTATAACAATAGTTATCAATTATAGAATAGTTATTGTATTATATTTCCAATCAAATATGTAAGACTTATAATGTAATGTTGTCAAAGATATGATATTTTTAGAATCGAAAGTAAAATTCTATCATTATATGCTTTGAAATTTTGAAAGATTATGGACTTGTAATATTAATTGAGTAATTTTTACACAACTAATTAGAAAAATATAAATATTCCATAAAATAAGGTTTTTTATAGTTTTTGACCTATTGCAATAAAGTTAGGCATTAAAAAAATATTTATATCTCTTCTATACTTCTTGATTCTCTAAGATATTTTTGTTAATGTTATTATAATCTTGAAATGTGGAAGATTTGTGAAAGATATGAAAAATACAATAGAACATACATATAAAACTAATAAGGAAATAGATTATCCGCTTCTTTTTGTTTCTATTGCTATGGTTGGAATTATTGCTATAGGCGTTGGTTTTTTTCCAGATACAACTAATCATTATGCATCTTTGGTGTTTGATTGGGTTACTAGTATGCTTGGATCTTCAATACAAGTTTTGGTATTGCTAGGTTTCTTTTTTACGCTTTTTATCGCCTTTAGCAAATATGGCAATATAAAATTAGGGAATCAAGAGCCAGAATTTAAAATATTACCTTGGATATTTATGTTTATGGTTGCAGGGATTGGTTCATCAACACTATATTGGGCTATTGTTGAGTGGATTTATTATTATCAAGACCCCGGATTAGGACTTAAACCTTTGTCAAAAGAAGCCTTGGAACATAGCGTATCGTTTTCTTATTTTCATTGGGGTATTGGAGCATGGTCTACCTATGCCTTAGCCTCTATAATTATGGCTTATCACTTCCATGTTCGCAAACAAAAAGGGCTATCGCTTTCGAGTATTGTTCTTGCCGTGTTTAAGTTTAAGTCAAAAAGTTATCAAAATATCATTGGCAGAATAGTAGACTTAGTGTTTTTGACTGCTTCTGTGGGGGCTTTAGTTTTATCTTTAGTTTTTACTGTCCTTAGTCTTGGTGCTGGATTTCAAGTATTAACAGGATTATCGAATAATTTTGCAACACAGGCTATTATCACGATTGTTTCTGCTACCATTTTTTGTTTAAGTTCTTATATTGGAGTAGACAAAGGCATACAAATGTTGAGTTCGATTGTGGGATATGGGGTAGCAATATTTGTAATTATTGTTTTATTTATTGGTCCAACAGAGTTCATTTTAAACAATATTGCCAATAGTCTTGGTATCACAATGTCTGATTATTTTCGTATGTCTTTATCTACTGAGCCCTATGGCGATGGTGTCTTTACAAAATCATGGACAGTATTTTTTTGGCTATGGTGGTTTTCTTAGTACTCCCGGTGTAGCTATGTTTGCTACTCGAATATCAGCTGGTCGAAAAATACGTGAAGTTATTTGGGCTTTCTTAATCGCATCTTGTTCAGGTTGCTGGTTCTTTTTTGGTGTGTTAGAGAGTTATAGTATTCATCAGTTTATTTCAGGAAATATTCCAATTCTTGATATAATGAATGAGCATGGTGGTGATTTTGTAGTAACTGCCGTGATACAAAGTCTTCCATTTGGCACACTATTTTTAATCATTTTTCTTATTTTAATGATAGTATATTTGGCTTCACACATGGATGCTGTTGCCTATAGTGTTGCGGCTACCTCAACTCGTAATTTAAAAGAAGGGGAAGATCCAAGCCGACATATAAAGTTATTTTGGTGCGGAATTTTAACACTTATTCCCCTAGCAATTCTCTATACAAATGCACCGTTACAAACGATAAAGACTTCGGCTGTATTGACGGGATTACCATTTTTGATTATTTTATTAATAACTGTTTATGGTTTTGTTAAATGGTTGTTTGATGATTATGGTAAAGTGCCAGCCCATATTATAGACACTCATGTCATCAAACAACCATTTGATGAATAATCAGTGGTATTATACAAGACAAACCCAAAATCAAGTTATAGGAGATAAATATGTCAGAATTCAAATTAGCAAATGATTTCTGTAAGAATGCTAAGGAGGCTTATACTTTACCGGCTAAATATTATACTTCGCAAAGTATTTTTGAATATGAAGAAGAAACAATATTTACAAAGGATTGGATTTGTGTAGCTCATGTATGTGAAGTAAGCATACCAAACCATTATATTACACGTGAAATTATTGGTGAATCAATTTTAATTCTACGTGGTCAGGATAATATATTAAGGGCTTTTTATAATGTATGTCCGCATCGAGGACATAGAATCATTGAGAATTCAGATTCAGGTATTGCTAAAAATACACTTGTATGTCCTTACCATGCATGGGCATTTAAACAAGATGGTTCTCTTGCTAGTGCACGTAATTCCAAAAATGTTTATAATTTTAATACAAATGAAGCTTGTCTTACTCCATTAAAATGTGAAGAATACGCTGGTTTTGTATTTATCAATATGGATTCAAATTGCAATAAGAGCGTAGAAGATCAATTACCCGGACTTAAAGCAGAGATAGAAAAAGCAAGACCGGAGATTTATGATTTAAAGTTAGCCGCTCGTTTCATAACTAGAACTCCGGCAAATTGGAAAAATATCGTTGATAATTACATGGAATGCTATCATTGTGCTCCTGCACATCCGGGATTTGCAAGCTCTGTTCAGGTTAATAAATATTGGCATAGAATGTTTACTAATTGGTCATTGTAATATGGCATTGCTATTCCTTCAGATAAGTCTTTTAAATTTGAAGGAGAATCGTCATTCTCTGGCTTTTGGTTATGGCCCTGCACTATGTGGAATGCATCTCCTATTCAAGGTATGCTTACAGCAATATTTGAGTTGCCAATAGATGCAGAAACGACTTTACAATATTATGATATATTTTTTACAAATGAAGAATTGACTGATGAGCAGAAATCACTTATTGATTGGTATAAAAATGTCTTTCGTCCAGAGGATTTAAGATTAGTTGAGAGTGTGCAAAAAGGGTTACATTCTAGAGGCTATAGAGGTCAAGGTCGTATTATGGCTGATGACAGTAGCTCAGGTATATCAGAACACGGTATTGCATTCTTTCACAATTTAGTAGCTCAACGATATAATCAAGGTTAAATTCATACACGATTCTTACAGCTTTTTATAATATTTGGCATATAAGAATCATGATTCGTATAAAAGTTTATTATTGTAGCCGCCAATAATTTAGAGTGATTGAAACATAATAGTCTGCAAATATAGCTACTTATCTTAGAATAGCTATACACAAAAAATTATAAATATTTTGAGTTTAGCTATAAAATACATGTATTAATAAATTTCAGTATAAGATACAAAACTATGGTGTGAATTACTGTTATTTTTAGATTCTGTAATTAAGATTCTAAACATGATATTGTGTGATAAAGTTATGGACTTTTGTAACTGGTGCATCAAAAGACAACATTATTGCATTCATTAATGATAATTTTGCATTTGTATAGATGTTGAATAAATTAACAATCTTTAAATTTGGTTGCATGGCTTTCATTTCTTTAATGTATGCGATAAAATCATGGATTATAGCATGAAGTCTTCATCACGATTTCTTTGCATTCTTTTTATCTATATATAAAATCTCCATTATTTTTATATTAAAACAAATAATTTATATTTTATGATTCCAATATAAAACAAGAAATCTATTATTTTGAATTTAAAATCTTGATTAGTAATTTTATATTTGATTAAAAGTTGTTACAATTTTACTTACACACAAATCATCAATAATTGGGTTAGGATTATGTTTCTTTATTGCTGCAAACGTTTAATACTCTTGATTCCAACATTATTTGGAATCATAACTATTAATTTTTTTATCATTCAATTAGCACCAGGTGGTCCTGTAGAACAAATGAGTGCTAGGATTACA
This sequence comes from uncultured Helicobacter sp., assembly GCA_949299115.1. Taxonomy (GTDB): domain Bacteria; phylum Campylobacterota; class Campylobacteria; order Campylobacterales; family Helicobacteraceae; genus Helicobacter_A. The sequence continues at coordinate 21,913 of CASFZH010000034.1, forward strand.
AATGCAGTGCATGGCGAAAGTAATATGGGAAGCATCAACTTGCATTCCTATCAAGGTGCAAAAGGGCTAGACGAGGAATTAATACAGCAATTAAAGAAAATGTATGGTTTTGATAAACCTATACTTGAAAGATTCTGGCTTATGATAAAAAATTATATGCGGCTTGATTTTGGCACAAGCTTCTATCGTGAAACAAGTGTGCTTGATATTATTAAGGAGAAACTTCCTGTTTCTATTTCACTTGGAATCTTTAGTACATTGATTATTTATCTTGTAAGTATCCCACTAGGCATTGCAAAAGCTGTAAGGAATGGTTCAAAATTTGATTCTATAACAAGCTTATTTATTGCGTTCCTTTATTCTATTCCGTCATTTTTATTTGCTATTTTATTGATTGTATTATTTGCTGGTGGGAGCTTTTGGGATATTTTTCCCTTAAAAGGTCTAACAAGTGATAATTTTCATGAATTAAGTATATGGGGCAAAATTAAAGATTATATATGGCACTTGATACTGCCCGTTGCTTGCATCTGTGTAAGCGGTTTTGCAAGCTTAACATTACTCGTTAAAAATTCATTTTTAGATGAAATGGGTAAATCTTATATTTTGCTTGCCAAAAGCAAAGGGGCTAGCGATATGAGAATATTATACGGGCATATTTTCCGTAATGCTATGCTTTTGGTAATAGCACTTTTTCCCGCAACATTTGTTAGTATGTTTTTCAGTTCAAATCTCCTTATAGAAATTATTTTTAGCCTTGATGGATTGGGATTACTTGGCTATGATAGTGTTATCACTCGCGATTATCCAGTTGTATTCGGAACATTATTTATCTTTACATTCATTGGGCTTATTGTCGGAATCATAAGTGATATATTGTATATGGTTGTTGACCCACGTATTAATTTCAATAAAACACAATGATTTGAAAAAATTATGTAATTTTGAATAATTATTTTTTTTATTAACCTTATTAAAAGATAATATAACATGATTTTATTATAAGGAATTGATGATGACTTTTGAAGAAGCTAATGCACTCTTTCATTTGCCATTTATGGAGCTACTTTTTAAAGCACATAGTATCCACAGAGAAAATTTTGATCCTAGCACACTACAAACAAGCACACTTTTAAGTATAAAAACAGGAGCATGTTCAGAAAATTGCTCTTATTGTGCACAATCAGCACATTATAAAACAAATACACCAAAGGAAAATATGCTTGATACGGAACAAATCCTTGAATATGCAAAGCTTGCAAAACAAAAAGGTAGTTCACGTTTTTGCATGGGTGCATCAGGCAGAAGTCCAACTGATAATGAATTAGATTCTATTTGTGAGACTATCAAAGAGGTTAAGAAGTTAGGCTTAGAAACATGTGTAACATTAGGGCTATTAAATGAAAATCAGGCAAAAAAGCTTAAAGATTCTGGATTGGATTTTTATAATCACAACATTGATACATCAAGAGAATATTATTCTCAAGTGATCACAACAAGAACTTTCGAAGACAGATTAAATACCATTAAAAATGTGCGAGATGCAGGGTTAAAAATCTGTGTCGGTGGTATTTTAGGTATGGGTGAAAGTAATGAAGATAGAATCAATATGCTTGTATTATTATCCAATCTCCCTATTCCACCAGAATCTGTCCCTATTAATCAATTAGTAAAGATTCCGGGTACTCCATTAGAAAATGGTGAAACTGTTGATCCTTTTGATTTTGTTAGAATCATAGCATTAGCAAGAATCCTTATGCCACATTCGTATGTGCGATTATCAGCAGGGAGGACACAAATGAGCGATGAATTACAGGCATTATGTTTCTTTGCAGGAGCAAACTCTATATTTTATGGAGATAAACTACTAACAACAAAAAATACCAAACCCAGTGATGACGATATGCTATTTATACGACTTGGTCTCAATAAGAAAGAATTTATTGAGATGAAAGCCTAATTTTTGTACTGTTTTAAGATTATAACATTCATAATATCTAAAAATATAAAGATTCTCAAAATCCTCCCAACACTTTAGAGATTAAAGAATTTAAGCCTTGACATTATAAGCCTTTGTATGTATTGTGCGGTATCATTGAATGTTTTGTACTATTTGTCTTTAATCAATACCTTATATGGCAGTGGAGTATTAGAATCTGAGATATGATGCTGTTGCAATATTTTTTCAAGCTCATGAATATAGAGCATGTCATAATTTTTTAGTAATGTTTTCTTATAAGATTGTAGTACGCGATATGTTTGATTGTGGGGATGTCCTATAGCAATGACATAGCCTTTCGTATCAGCTATTTTTAAGGCTTTATTGAGTTGCTGCGTAATATAGGCTGCATTATTGTCATTATCTAAAAATATATCTCTTCCTAAATAAATTTTATGAGTTTTTGCAAAAAGCTCTTTTACAACACTATTTGATGTTGTCTTGGAATCTACAAACGTGATTCCATATTTATCAAGTATATCAAGTAAAATTTTCATGTCTTGTTTGCTTGCGGTGTAACGACTTCCTGTGTGATTATTTAAGTATCGTAATGATGGGAAGTCTCTTTTTATTTGAGCAATGTGAAAATCTATCTTATCTTTCTTATCGCCCACATGTAGTGTTTCAACATCTTGTTGTATAAAATTTTGTGCTTCTAGAGGAAGATGTATCATGTAAAAATCGAGTGTCTTTGCAATTTCTGGATTACGTTTACTAAAAAATTGTTTAGGGAATAAAGAAAGGTTAAGTTTTAAGCCTAAATTATCAAAACGCCGAATATCTTTCGGATTAGCCAAATCATCAATGATGATAACAACCTTTGGTTTTATATGTTTTATGTGGTTAGTATGGGAAAGCTGTGTAAAATCATGTTCGTCATCGCTTGTGTTATGTTCCTGCTTGCTCTTAATATTGTCATACGATTGAAACACAAAAGAAGCATCTTGTGCTATGTGTTGATTGTGCATTGAAATCGACGTAGTATCGCTGGTTTGATTTTGTAATATCATGTGCTCATCAAAATCAAGAGGATTTGTACTGGTATCTTGCTTATCATAAAAAAAGATATAAGAAACAGCAATGAGTGTAAAAAAAGCAAGGATTAAGCCGACCCATACCGCAATATAACTCTTTTTATGGGTATTATCAACGTTAAAATTGCTATATTCATCCATCTGCTTCCTTCGTAATTCTATTATTGGGTATTAAAATGCAGAGTGCTATTGCTTATTTTGTATAGTGGGCTTCATTGCTTTGTTGATAAGAATAATGCGTAAGAAAAATGCTACAATCAGCGTAACACACAAAAATTCTAAAATAACTTCAGATTGATTGAGAAAAGATTCTGAATTTGGTATTGCCATTATTTTTGGCTCTTGGGCAAACATTTTGACTATACCGGGTGCATAAAAAAAGCCAAACAAAAACATCAAGATGACATTTAAAATATTAAGAATCCACACAAAAAAATTGCTTTTTTGAAGCATATAACTTAAGGTTTCATATAATAATATGAAAATCCCGCCCCCAATTAAAATATAACCAAACTTTATAACAATATCAGATAAAATAATACCCTGGTCATATTTGGTAATAAGCGTAGAAGTATAATCATTATTTCTAAATATTAAATCTATATTAAATATTGTTGTTTCTACAATGTCTAATACAATAATTCCACCAATGCAGATACCCACAATAAGCAGATAAAACCCCGCAATAATTTTTGATGACACCTTGCAATCCTACAACATAAGATTTTATTAAATTACCATGATAATACCATTTTGTTGCACTAAGGTTTCAAAAAAATGCAATCTTTCCTCATTTGTTTGCACTACAATAGAACAATTTATTGCAATGTATTTCTTATGACTCGATATATGCTCAATTGGAGATATATCTGCCTTGCCATCAAATACTTTTTTAATAGCTTGCAATACATATTCTTTACTAAATCCAATAACTCGGTAACTCCACGTGCATGGATAATCAATTTGCGGTTTAATATCAATATCTAAGTGTGTATGTGTGTGTTCCATATATCTCCCTGATGTTTGTGGTTATAAAAACCACTACTTATGAATAAAGTTAACTACTGTATTTGATGGTCAATACTTACCTTAATATCAAGCATATTGCCCTTATTGGCTGATGTCCTTATGACTATTCTTGAAGCAGGTGTATATTTTTGCACCAACAATATCATTTCTTTTTTTAAATCATCAAGATAATCAACGTTGTTACTTCTTTCATTTGCAAGAATGGTTTGCAATCTTTCCCGTGCAATACTAGCAGAGCCACTTTTTTCATTTATATTTCGATTCCAAAATAACATATTTAACCTCTAATACCAAAAATTTTTTTTAAAGAATCAAGAAAACCACTTGAATTTTCAAAAGTTTGAATTGGAACATCTTCACCTAGAATACGTCTTGAAATTCTATCATATGCCAAACCGCTACTACTCTTTGTGAAAATGATTGGATCACCATTATTTGTCGCTCCTACAACTTTTTCATCTTCTGGCACAACACCTATAAGAGGCAGGGCAAGTATATCAAGAACATCATTGCATGATAGCATTTCTTGTTTTGCCACTAGATCTGGATTAAGGCGATTGATGATAATGTATTTATCAATCTCATATCCCTGCTGTGCCTTATCGCTTTTAGAATCAATAATACCAATCACTCTATCGCTATCTCTTACAGAACTAATTTCAGGAGTTACAATAATAAGAGCCTTATCTGCCCAAAATATGGTATGCTCAAACCCACTTTCAATCCCTGCTGGACTATCAAGCAAAATATAATCAAAATCAGGTTTAAGTCTTTCTAGTAAATTCTTTACTTTATCTTTATCCAAGATTGTTTTATCCTTGCTTTGACTAGCAGGGAGGAAATAAAGATGTTTTGCCTTTTTGTGATTTATGATTGCTTGTGAGAGATTGCATTTTTCTTCCATTACATCAATCACATCATACACGATACGTCTTTCGAGTCCTAAAATCATATCAAGATTACGTAATCCAATGTCAAAATCAACAGCAATGACTTTTTTATTCCTTTGTGCCAATCCAACTCCTAGATTAGCCGTGGCAGTAGATTTGCCAACACCACCTTTACCAGAAGTGATGGCAATGACAATGCCTTGTTTTTTCATTGAATCCCCTTCTCTTAATACAAAACTCAAGCTATATTCTATCTAAAATATTGTCATTTTTTTGTTAGTTTATTACAATTTTTCACAACATTGAATTAGTTTTTTTTGTAATTATAGATATGTTTGTCTTATTGATAATTTTATTTCAAGGATTTTGTAAAATTAATTGATAATAAAGTTATAGGGAGTTAAAAATTTAGCAAAAATTACAATACTATAATCTAAGTGTGCCAAAGATTGCATTTCAATAAAATAAACATAGATTCACAATCACAAGAATATTTTAACATATTACAAAATCGCTATGCAGATCTCTTTCATCTAAAAGAGGGTAATGACCACTCTAAAATCGTGATATGTGATGAGGAATTTATGATATTAGGAAGTTTTAATTGGTTAAGCTTTGGTGGGAATGCTGATAGAGATGGGGAAAGCAGGGGCGAAACTTCAAATATTAATAAAAATTTGGAATCTATACGCAAAGAAAAAGCAAAATTTATAGAATTC
>CASFZH010000035.1 GCA_949299115.1 uncultured Helicobacter sp.
TGACGTCTTTCCTGCCTCATATTCACCACTGATTAAGACTAATTTATGTAGCTCTATACCACCATGTAAGGTAATATCTAAGAAATTGATGCCTAACTCATATTTCTCAAACTTTACATTATTTTGTTTCATATATTCACGTCTTTTTGTTTTAGTCATATACATTATGGCAGTTTTTGGGGCATATTCATTAAAAATAGCTGTTAAATCGGCTTTTTTGTCATATTGTGTTTCTTGGAGTTTTTGTATGAGTTTTTGTCTATTGATAAGATTGTATTCATCAATAAGGATTTGGTAATATTGCTGTACATGCTGCGTTGGTGTAGTAGCTAGTATTTGTAAAAAGGCATTTTTATCTATTTTTGTAGAAATGTAGTGTAATTCTAGGGGTTGTTGGTTGATAGAGTTTAGCTTTCTAAATTTTAAATTAGATAATTTGAGCAATTTTCTTTATAAGCATAGATTATAAAGTTATTTTGTTTATTTTATTTAGCTATAATGTTAAACTTAAAATTTCAGAGTTGGACCTTTAGCTCAGTTGGTTAGAGCGCTCGGCTCATAACCGAGTGGTCGTAGGTTCAAGTCCTACAAGGTCCACCACAAATATTTCCCCTTTGATTTTTCCAATCAATTTTATAATATATTGGGTTTTCTATGCAAACACGCAAATCTTCTTATATAAGCACAACAAGATTAAAAGGTAGCTATTACGAAGAAATTGCATTACAGTATCTTTATGGATTGGGATTTGTACTAATTGAAAAAAATTTTTATACACGTTATGGTGAAATCGATTTAATTATGCAAAAAGATGAAATTTTACATTTTATTGAAGTCAAATCTTCTCAGAGTTTTTCCCCTTTATTGAATATTACGCCTAAAAAAATTGAAAAACTTACAAAAGCTGTTCATATTTTTCTTTCTCAAAGCAATTTGTGTTGTAATTTTTGTCTTGATGCTATTAGTATTCATCATGATACTATAACATTTATAGAAAATATTACTATTTAATCTCTAGAATTTAAATATCACAAAGATTCTCGATATAGGCTACAGAGAGGTAATAATTTTTAGAGAATGTTTTATTTTGCTTTAAATACAATATTTGATAGAATCTCATAAACAATCATACAGTATAACAACGCTATTTTGGCTATCTTACTTTTACATATACAATCTAATGAGTAACTAATATAGATTCTAAAACCTATATTAGTTACTCATTAGATTATTGCAAATACCTTATGTTTCCTAGAATGACAATATTGATGTGATTTCTTATGCCCACAATTATGACTTCTTTTTACAAGAAGATTGCCTACTTTATTAAATGATAATTTTATACTAGCATAAAATCTTACAATAGATTGTTTTTTAAATGTGGAAACTATTGTATATCAATCTTTTCACAAAGTAAAACAGTTTCACCCATTATGCCACAATTTGTAGGTTTAATAATTTGAAATTTATATCCAATATTCCATGATTCTATCATAGGTTTTATGTCAAAAAAATCGCTTGCTTGATGATAAATGCTAATAATTAAAGCTGGCTTTTGATTTTTTATTGTCCATTCGGCTCCTTTTAAAAACTCCATCTCAAACCCCTCGATATCAACTTTAATGAGACCAACTTCAATATTGTGCTCTTTTACATAAGAATCTAATGTAATGATTTCTACCCATTCTAACAGCATTATGGGAGCTTGATGTTAAAAGACTTGAACCACCAAGATTATCGCTAGCACAGGCAATCTGTATTTTTTCCTGCTTTGACCCTAATCCTTTATTAATTGGAATGATTCTAGAAGTTAGATTCAATTTTAGTGTTTGCAATGTAAGTTCATAATTTCTCTTTGTTGCTTCAAAAGTGTAGACGTATTTGTCAGTAAAGTCCTGCAATACTAAAGCACTATCGCCAATACATCCTCCACGTCAATAATATTTTTTGTTGCTATATTTTTTATGTTATCAAAGGCTTGCAAGCAATGTTTGTCCCAAAATACTTCTGGTAAAAAGAAATTAACAGGTAGAAAATATTTGCCATAACAATACACATTTTCTTTTATTTGAAAAATATTGGGGTAAAATTCTGTAAACATTCTTTCTAATTGCTGCTTTTCATGTGATGTTATTGTATCGATGTAAGATATTTTTTGTTCATAGCAATGTTGAAGACGTGTTATAATCTTAGAGACCGTAATACTGCTTTTATCATCTAGCCCATGGCATAATTTCTGCATTTTTTGAAACAAAAACTCTTTATTTGTTACTATGTCTTGCATACCTTTTACAAAGCTTTCGTAATATAAATGCTTTGTAATCTTATTATTCCATTCAATAATAATTCTTGTGCGATATATTTTTATACCGCAGATTCTATACTCATACCATACATACTCTTGCTCACCCCCCCCGTTATTACACGTTCTTGAATATGCCTTATTCGTTTGAGAATAGGTATGTTAAATATCCAAAAAATCCGTATAAGATTCTGATTTTTATCAAGCTTTTTTCTGTTCTTATTATTTTCATCGCTTTCCTTTTATAGTATAAAAATTATGAAAGAATAATAAGTATAACAAAAAATATCGGATTCTAGATACAATAGCCCCACATTTCATTTGCAATTTATCCTTAAATAAAAATTTATGAGAAACATGATTTTTGAATCTATCAAAATTGCAATTTTAATAATACAAATGTGAGGTATTATAGAATTACCCATATCGTTTCCATAGAATCTTAATGTTATAATATTTTTTGAATAAAGTCTCAAAAAAACGATGTATGCTATTGAATTATATGTTACCAAATAATTTAATATTTGAGACTTTTAAGTATATATAATCCAAAAAATAAGATATTAGAATATACTAAAAAGTTTCAAATATTACAATTATAAATCAGTATATAACAATATAATTAATAATATATATATAATATCATAATCAACTTACTATAATACTAAACTAGGATTTGGCATTATAAATTTGATTTTTATAGTTTGGGCATATAAAAAGGCAAAATTTTATTCATATCTTTTTAAGAAGCCCGAACAGAAATAATAATTATCTACATATTGTGATTTTGGAATCTCCATGTATCCGATAAGCTAAAAAATACACTAGGTTATGTGCTAGGCAAAAATGATGTTTTGCTATTAGAGTTTGAATGGAGCTAATCAAGAGACCTGAACCTAAATTTTAATTTTATACTAACCCTTAACGTCTAAAAGATGGATTTCTGGACGCATTAGCATTTCATCTTCTGTAATGGCACGCTCTTCCTTTTTTGTTTTTTTTATGGTTTCTTCTATTGTTTTTTTGAAATTTTTTTCCTTTTGTGTATCACCGTCTTTACCTTCGTCAAATTCTCTTTTTGCACTTCCTTCTCTATCCTCTGTTTTGTGTGTTTCCTCTGTTGGACGTACTTCCTCAACTTTTTGCATTTGCTCGTGAAATAGGGCATGATTGAGTAATGGTGCTTGTGGCATATTATTTGCCTGTAATGCTGATGTTGCACTGCTTGCTTGATTTATATATGTTAAATTAGCGATAGAATTAAGCCCCATGATAACCTCCTTATAATGTAAGGTGCAACTTGCTTTCTTTGGAATAAATCACATTAGCACCTTGTATAATTTTAACAAATTTACGTTTTGTATAGTCTATCGTAATTTTACCGTCCTGTATCCCACAGAGTCTAGCAAGAAGTATTCCAGCATGCTCCAAAATCGTAGAATTTATACGATGCGTGTGAATAATGAGATGAGAAGATGGCACATTGAAAATATGTAACCATATAAAGTCTGCTTTAGCATCTTGTAATAATTTAATATTCTCTTTTTCATTTTTACCTATACTAATGCGAATTCCATCAATATAAAAACTTTCATAATATTTTTTGCATTCTTTTTTAGAATCTTTTTTTCTTTGGTGTAATATAGCAAGTTGTTCTAACGTTGCATGTTTTGCGAATGTAATTTGATTGTGCAAGAAAGCAATCTTAGATTCCAAATTTTGTCGTTGCAAATTGCTATGTAAAATTTTTTGTTTCAGTTTTTTAACCCGCTTAAAGAGTTTATCGCTTATCATGCTTGCTTTTTTTTCTTGAGGTATGGGATAGCAAATGCCATTGACTTGAATTGTGGTGGCATACTTTGGAATATCAGAAAGATGCATTAATACATAATTTGCTAGCATAGTCGTTTCATTTTTTTGCTTTTCAAGTGTTTCAACATTTGGGAGGGAATGTAAAATGGACTGAAGTTTGTGTAATTTTGTTGTTAAGGTATGACATACAATTTTGCGTTTTTGTTCTACGATGGAATCTTGCATAAGGACATAATTCTGCAGTAATTTTTTGCGAATATCACATATATCATTATCTTGTAGTTTTTTGGAAAAATGCGGTTGAGGCATGGGGGCAAATTTTGCTTTTGCTGTAATCTCTCTATTGTGTAAAGTATGAAATCGCAATGCAGAAATTATTGCACCATTGTGTACAACGATAGCATTTGTTGCACGACTTATTAATTCTATATGTAACTGCATGTGTAAGGTTTTATAGGCATTTTTTGTTTCACTTTCTATAATAAGTATTTTGTTCATGCCATCAAGTTTACAGGATTGTAAATGAGATTTATAAAAGTATTTGTGTAAAACATTATCGAAAGGAGCAATATAGTTTTTATTTTTCAAAGGATTTTCAAGAATATAAATTTGTGGATTACCTTTATTTAAGTCAAAACAATAATTCGTGGTATCAAGTCGCAACATAATAATATTATCGTGCAATCTTGTAATATATGAAATCATTGTATGCGAATCTAAGAGCCTTGCAATATTATGTAATTCTTCTAATTGCATTTACAACTCCTCATGATTTAATGTAGATGCTTAATTATTAAATACCAAATCTTATTTTATTTATAAGGTTTATGAGATGACATAATCATGTGGTATGTAACATAACTACTTGTAATTTGTCATGATTTTTGGTAGTGTGATTCCCTTTTGATATTGATATTTTCCCTGTTTATCTTTATAGCTTTGTTTGCATATTTCATCTGCACTAAAAAATAATACTTGAGCAATTCCTTCATTAGCATAAATTTTTGCAGGCAATGGAGTGGTATTAGAAATTTCAATAGTGATATGCCCTTCAAATTCTGGCTCAAAAGGGGTTACATTAACGATAATTCCACAACGTGCATAAGTGCTTTTTCCTAGGCATATTGCCAACACTTCTCTTGGAATTTTAAAATATTCAACAGTCCTCGCCAATGCGAAAGAGTTGGGTGGCACAATACAATATCCATGTTCATCGGTTTTTATTTCAACAACATTTTTTTCATCAAAATGTTTTGGGTCAACGATAGTTGCACCAATATTAGTAAAAATCATAAACTCATTTCCTACACGAATATCGTATCCGTAGCTACTCAAACCATAACTTATAACTCCCTCACTAATTTGAGATTCTATAAAAGGACTAATCATTTCTTCTTGCAAACTTTTTTCTTTTATCCAAGTGTCCGCTTTTAATCCCATGAAATTATTCCTTAAATTTCAAAACTTTATGCTATTATAGCAATTAAACTTTAAAATCAAGGGTTTCCAATATGAAATTATCAGAAATAAAAGAAATTATGCAGCTTTTTGATGAATCCAAGATTACATCGTTGAAATTACAAAATGAGAACTTTTACCTTAAACTTAACAAAGCAGAAAAACACATAAAAACACAAGAATCTCAATCAGTCCAAGTTATTGCTCCACAGAATGTTGCATCTAAGGTTATTGATACAGCACCTATCATAAAGGAACAATCGGCGACAAATGCGACAGCTGATTTTATCACTTCACCAATGGTAGGCACTTTTTATCGTTCTCCTAGTCCAGGAGCTGCTCCGTATGTGAGTGTTGGTGATACAATTAAAAAAGGGCAAACAATAGGTATTGTGGAGGCTATGAAAATTATGAATGAGATTGAAGCAGAGTTTGATTGTAAGATTCTTGAAATTGAAGTAAACGATGCTCAACCTGTAGAATTTGGTACAAAGCTTGTTATGGTAGAAAAGATATGATGAGGAATATAAAAATATGAAAAAAAAATCACAAGATATACAAAGAAAAAAAATACAAAGGATTCTTATAGCTAATCGTGGAGAGATTGCATTACGTGCCATTAGAACTATTCAAGAAATGGGTAAACAAGCTATAGCTATTCATTCTATTGCTGATAAGGATACCCATTATCTTGAGGTTGCAGATGCTAAGGTGTGTATTGGTGGGGCAAAGAGTAGTGAGAGCTATCTTAATATTCCAGCTATTATGAGTGCAGCAGATTTATTTGAAGCTGATGCTATTTTTCCCGGATATGGATTCTTGAGTGAGAATCAAAATTTTGTTGAAATTTGTGAACATCATGGTATTGAATTTATAGGACCTAGCAAAGAAGTTATGACACTTATGAGTGATAAATCAAAAGCAAAAGATTGCATGAAAGAAGCTGGTGTGCCGGTTATTATAGGAAGTGATGGTCCTCTTAAAAGTTATCAAGAGGCTTTGAAAGTAGCCGATGAGATTGGTTATCCAGTAATTCTAAAAGCTGCAGCAGGTGGTGGTGGTAGAGGTATGCGTGTAGTGCCGGATAAGGGGCTACTAAAGAATCTCTATTTAGCCGCAGAGAGTGAGGCACTAAGTGCATTTGGAGATGGCACAATTTATATGGAAAAATTTATTAATAAACCAAAGCATATTGAAGTGCAGATTCTAGCTGATAAATATGGCAATGTTTTGCATATAGGTGAGAGAGACTGTTCAATGCAAAGAAGACAGCAAAAACTTATAGAGGAGACTCCAGCCGTTGTATTAAGCGAAGAGGTAAGACAAAAACTGCTTCAAACTGCTATCAAGGCAACAAAGCATATTAAATATGTTGGAGCTGGCACATTTGAATTTTTATTGGATTCGAATAATAAAGATTTTTACTTTATGGAAATGAATACAAGATTACAAGTTGAACATACTGTGAGTGAAATGGTAAGCGGACTAGATCTTGTAGAATGGATGATACGAATTGCAGAAGGAGAGAGATTGCCAAGTCAAGATTCTATTTCTTTTAAAGGTCACAGTATTGAATGTAGGATTACGGCTGAAGATCCTGAAAAATTCTATCCATGTCCCGGTAAAATTACAAGTTGGATAGCACCGGGTGGAGCTAACGTACGTTTGGATACACATGCGTATGCTGGGTATACTGTGCCTATGTTTTATGATTCTATGATTGGCAAACTTGTAGTTTGGGGTGAAACGAGAGAGCAAGCGATTAAGAGAATGAAAAGGGCTTTAAGGGAATTTGAAATATCTGGAATTAAGACGACTATTCCTTTTCATATTAAAATGATGGATAATGAGGATTTTAAAGATTCTAGGATTTATACAAAATATTTGGAAAATGAGTATAAGCTAGGTTAGCTTTGGATTCTATGGGTTCTTATAATGTTATACCACGAATCGTAATCAATTTAATTAAGGAAAGATTGATGAAAAAAATTGTTATATCATTGTGTTTATTTTGCGGACTTTTTCATTATGTTTTTGGAGGGTTGAAAGAAGACATAGAAAATGGCTTTAAACAATGTGCTACACTGCCACAAAAAGATGGTTTTTTTGGTGATAGAAAGATTGTAGATTGTTTTAGAAAATTTATGAAATCATATAGTGATATTTTAATAAAACAATGCGAGAATGATAAGATTCACGAATGTCTTATGATATTTAATGGTACATATAATTTAAGTGGACAAAGAATGCTTTTTGAGAGTGTGGCATATCTTAAAAATGGGAATCTATTAACTTCTAATGTGTTTAATGGAAAAGATGGCGAAAATGCTATGCTTACACAGAATTTTAAGAAACGTTTGTTGAAAATCTGTGAGCCAGGACAATGTTATGAAATTGCAAAGGCTTATGATACTAATAAATCTGAAGTCAATGATTTTCTTGAAAAGGCTTGTAGTGGCGGTATAGCGGATGCTTGTTATGTAATAGGAAAGTAGTAATATAGTGGTTTAAGATATATAAATTTATAAGTATATCTTGATGACATTATTTCATTGTATACCTCCTTAAATGATAAGTATAGTATTGGATCGATAGTGCAGACATCTTTAATAATGGTAATGTATTTAAGTGATAGCTTAAGTTTACTCTATTTACTTGAAATGTGATAATTAATTGTAATTCTTATTGTTTTTAATCTAAGTTTGTAAAATTCATGCAATGTAAAAAGAGATTTTCATATTGTGTGTAATGATATGCCAAAAACTATTATGATTTGATAATCTCATAACGTGTATACTGTGGTGCAAGACGATTTTTTAAGTTTTTGATATTGCTTCAAATTTAAATAATCAAGTTTCTATGTATTTAAAAGTCTATTAGAAGTTCTAGTTAGTCTTTAATAATAGAGATAACACTATCATTGCAATATTTATTATTATGTCTTATCGATTATAATTTTTGATATTTATGATTGCAGTTTTTATTGTGATACAACGTTAGAATCATTATTTTTCACAATATGAAAACATTACAGAGAGACTAATTTTATTCAAATTAAGAATCTTGTTTGATTTGTTACCGAACTAAAGTACAATTCAATAAAAAATATGTAGGAGTATCCATGAGTTTAACAGTAATAAAAAATGAAATACAAGCACATATTCAAGCGATAGAAAAATCCGTTGATACACTTTCCCCTATATTGCTTGAGATTGCAAAAGCAATCACTACCACCTTGAGAAATAAGAAGAAGATTCTTATTTGTGGGAATGGCGGCAGTGCAGCAGATAGCCAACATTTTGCTGCTGAACTCACAGGACGCTACAAATTGGAGCGAAAAGGATTAAAGGCTATTGCATTACATACTGATACCTCTGCATTAACTGCGATTGCTAATGATTATGGGTATGAGTATGTATTTAGTCGTCAAATAGAGGCATTAGCTGATGAAGGTGATATAGTTTTTGGGATTTCTACAAGTGGCAATTCGAAAAATGTCATCAATGCTCTTGAAATGGCGAATAAAATGAGTTGCATTACTATCTGTCTTACAGGTAAAGATGGTGGACAAATGAAGAGTTTATGTGATTACAGTATCATAGCTCCAAGTAATGATACACCACGTATTCAAGAAATACATATTTTATGTATTCATATTTTGTGTGAACTTATAGATAAAAATTTTGCATAAAGTCAAAATAGTTAAAGTATGGTATTGTAGATGTGATTTTTAGAATCAAACTTTGCATTACCATTATATTGTCCACAATTCTGCTATAAAGACTATATTCACTATTAAGCTGATATAATTGTATATTTTAGTTTTGGTTTGTTAAGGAGAAAATATGGTTATTTCGATTTTGTGTGGTGGTAGTGGGACTAGACTTTGGCCAATATCTAGGGCTTCAATGCCCAAACAATTTGCAAAGCTTTTAGGTAAAGATTCTCTTTTTACACGCACATTAGAACGAAATGCGAAACTTTTGAAAGACACTGATTCGCTACAAGTCATTACTAATGATAAGCATTATTTCTTGACACTTGATGAAGTACAAGAAGCCAAAATTACAGTTAAAACTTATATTTTAGAATCACTTTCCAAAAATACAGCTGCAGCTCTTACTATCAGTGCATTGCTTGTTGCAAAAGAGAATCCAAATGATATTATCCTCGCAATTCCAAGTGACCACTTGATACATAATGAGCAGCATTATCAAGAATGTGTAATGCAAGCAGCACAATTAGCACATAAAGATTCTATTGTAACTTTTGGTATCACACCCACTATACCACATACAGGCTATGGTTATATACAAATAGATTCACATTCACAGCATAATACATGCCATGGTCATAGTGTTGTGGCATTTCATGAAAAACCAGATTTAGAAAAAGCTCATGAGTATCTAAAAAGTGGAAATTTTTATTGGAATAGCGGTATGTTTTGCTATAAAGCTTATGTATTCCTTAATGAGATGCAGCAATATGAGCCACAGATATATGAGATATGCAATGAAATCCTTGAGAAATCACAGTCTTTTAGTCAAGATAGCTTATCTAGTTTTATTCGGTTGGATAAAACTTTAAGCGAAAAGCTCCCAGATAAAAGTATTGATTATGCTATCATGGAAAAAACAAAGAAACTTACCATGATTATCGCTAATTTTAAATGGAATGATATTGGGAGTTTTGATTCACTCGATAAAGAATGGCAAAAAGATTCCAACAATAATGCTACAAAAAATCAGTTAGAATCTATTGATTCTTCTAATAATTTCATTATGTCAGATAAGATGGTGGCTACCATTGGATTACATGATTTTATTGTGGCTGATACTTTTGATGCCCTGCTTATTGCCAAAAAAGGACAAACGCAAGAGGTAAAGAAAATAGTAGAATCCCTTAATAAACAAAAGAGTTTGCTTACACAATTCCATAATCAAGTATTTCGCCCGTGGGGACATTACACCATTTTACAAGAACAGCCAACCTATAAACTCAAAAGCATTGTTGTGAAACCAAAACATCGTTTAAGTCTTCAGAAACACTATCATAGGAATGAACATTGGATTGTGGTAAGTGGCAGTGCTATGGTACAAATTGGCGATAAAGAAATCTTTTTGCGACCAAACGAATCAACATATATCCCCATGGGAACAATACATCGCCTGACAAATCTAGGAACTATTGATTTGGTTATGATAGAAGTACAGGTCGGAGAATATTTAGGCGAAGATGATATTGTAAGATTAGATGATGATTATGCACGTAATACATAGCTTAGTCAATTTTTATTGAAATATTGTGTATAATATCAAATAGTAACGATTGAGGAGAAAACATGACAATCAAAGGCATGGAAAAACGATTGCGAGAAAGTTTTATGTATAAAAATATTTTTAGACCCATAAAGCTCAAGTTATGGCGAGAGCCTTATTATAAATTTATAAAAGATCCCTATAGAAAATATCGCGAATCACGTTATACTGATGAGGAATATTTTTTACGAAGACATAAGAATATTTTTGGCTACATACCAGACTTTAAAAACCCTCAAACTTTTAATGAAAAAATCGTGCATAGAATCCTTTATGATAGAAATCCTCTTTATACAGCACTCGCTGATAAACTCAAAGCTAGAATCTACATCGCTGCAAAGTTACAAAGTTTCACTTTAGATAACGGGGGGGGGGGGTAACCCTTTAAAAAATATAAGTTCTCTTAGTATAGATAACTCCTCAAAGAAATCCTCGTCCAATCTTAAAAAAAGCATATTCCAAAATACAAAACCCACTCAAGATTTTAGAGATTTTAAAACTACCACAGACTTGAGTGTGCAAATAAAGCAAAAATTTCAAATCCTTGCCAATTCTCCAACATTTTTAGATTCTCATACGTCCTCTTCACCTTTGTTTGCTCCTATCGATAGCCTAACCCAGCTTCTCTTTGAGACCAATATTTGCCCTTTTTTACCCAAACTTTATGGTATTTATAAAAATGTAGAGGAGATAGATTTTACTGTTTTGCCACAAAGCTTTGTGCTAAAGACTAACCATGATAGTGGAGGCGTGGTTATCGTGCCCGATAAAGAAGCATTTTTGGGAGATTCTAAAGTCTTTAATGAGGCTATGGCAAAGCTCACCAAACATCTCAATACAAATTTTTATACGCTTTATAGAGAATACCACTACAAAGACATAGAACCCAGAATCTTTGCCGAAGAGCTGTTAGGGGAGCAAGTAGATGAGTTGAATTCACTGGCAAATGATTCTCACACCTCACAATCTCATTTGAATTTTAAAAAAAATGAAAATCATAATTTTCATAATAAATTCGAAAGTTTTGCTCCAGCTGATACTTATAAATTCCATATTTTTGGCAATGATGATATACATAATTATATCCAAGTAACCACCGATAGATTTAATGATTATCAACGCACGATTATGAATTGCTATTGGGAAAAAGCTCCTTTTGGGTTTATCTATGACAATAATAGAATTACAAAAATACCCAAAAAACCTAAAGAACTTACTTTGATGTACAAAATATCCCATTTTCTAGCCTCACCTTTTACCTATGTGCGAATAGATTTGTATGATGTGAATGATAGAATCTATGTAGGCGAACTTACTTTCACACATGGTGGTGGCACAGAGACGCTCAATCCAAAAGAATGGGATAAGAAACTTGGCGGTTTGTGGAAAAATAAACAATCACAGGCTGTGCTACATACTACTACTTCACACTAAGGAGATTCTATGCCACACAACAAACAAATCATAGCAGATAAAATCACAACTTTAAAGAAAGCTGCGGGTAGTCATAGCCCTAGTATTTTTACGCTTATAGAAAGAATACCAGAGCTTACAATCGACATTGATGCGTGTTTCTTATCAAATCCGTATGCGACAAATCTTTTTATGCAATATATGGATAGGGAACTTTTAAGCACTAAAAAATTGCGTAATGTTTTAGAATTTTATCCTTCGCAAAATGGCGTTATTGCTGATATATTGAGTAAATCCATTAGCATTGATAAAGAATATATTTTTATTGGAAATGGTGCGGTAGAGGTTATCCAATCTGTATTGCATAATTTTGTAGAAGGTAAACTTGTGGTCAATATCCCTACTTTTTCATCATATTATGAGTTTATTAATGATAAAACCCAAGTGGTCTTCTATAAAACCTCAAAGGATAATAATTATGCTATTAATAGAGAATCTTACATTGATTTTATTAAAGCCCAAAAGCCTCAAAGTGTGATTATCATTAATCCCAATAACCCGGATGGCAGTTACATACCATACAAAGATTTACATATAATTATCCAAAGTTTACCTGAAGTAGAAAATATTATCATCGATGAAAGTTTTTTACATTTTGCTTATGAAAATAAGAATTATGATTTTATTTCATACAGCAGTCTTTTCAAGGAATTTTCTAATGTGATTTTGATAAAGAGTATGTCAAAAGATTTCGGTATAGCAGGTATTCGTGCAGGTTATGGGGTTATGGCAAAACAGAAAGTGGCAAAACTTCTCAAAAATGCTTATCTATGGAATTCAAATGGGCTTAGTGAGTATTTTTTTAGACTCTATGCTAGAGATGATTTTAAGCAAGAATATGAATATATAAGAAAGATTTATATCAAACAAACTCAAGAATTTTTCTCAATGCTTACACAGATTCCATGTATCAAGGTTTATCCTAGCAAAGCAAACTTTGCTCTTATTGAGATTCTAAATGGTAGTAAAAATACTGATTTTGTGATGACAATGCTTCTTGAATATGGAATCTATACTCGTACTTGCAGCGATAAGATAGGGTTAAATGGTGAATTTGTCCGTCTCGCTTCAAGAACAAAAGAAGAAAATGAAAAAGTTATCCAATCTTTACAAGATATATTTGGAAATCTGAAATAAGAGTGTAAATAGTTTTAGGGATTGCATCTCTAGAATCTATGCGTAAATGGTATAGACAATAATCATTTATACATAAGTCTTTTATCATACTTAGTTGTACTTTTGTATATTTCTATTAAGGAGTTATTGTGGCAACGACATTAATGCAAGTCAGACGTGATGAGAATCTAAAAAAAGAAACAGATATGCTTTTTAATGAATTGTGGTTTGATACCACTACAGCAGTGAGAATATTTTTAAAAGCCACTATTAAAGAACAAGGTTTGCCCTTTAAGGTGCAAAGCAAAAAAGAGTATAAGCAAGAAAGAGGAGGCATTTTAAGCCCAGAGAATATCAAGATTCTCTTAGAGGATTACAAAAAGTTTGAAAGTCGTGAGGGTTTTGTAAAGGAACTCTTTGATGAATAAGGTATTTTGGGAGATAGCATGGGAACAATATTGCTATTGGCAGGAGTAATGATAAAAAATCCTTAAAAGAATTAATATGTTACTTAAAAATATTGAGAAAAATGGCACATTACATGAAATAGGGAAACCAGAAGCACTAACAAGAAATTTAAACGGATTGTATTCAAGACGTATAAATAATGAGCATAGATTGACAAATCTTTGTATCGTCGTTTGTAAAACGCACTATGGAGAAAAATAGGTGGATTAATATGAGAATCTCAAGCACACGATACTACAAAATACATATACCTAGATTCTGTAGGGACGGTTACAGTGTGCACAAAGCAAAGATTGTTTTCCCCATAAGCAATAATGAGTTTTGTACACACTTGCGTAAGAATATGGATTCCAATGGAATCTTAATTTTATTTTAAGGAGTAATAATGCAAAAAATATTAGCTATTTTTGATTTTTGTGAGACATTGGTTTCCATTCAGAGTATTCCACCTTATCTAAATATGGTAGCCACACATAATCCACATTATCATAAGCGACTTTTACGTTGGCAACACAAAATCCTCCCACGCCTCCACAGATGCACGAAACTACCAATCTTTGCTTTTAAACCCGTGCGTTATCCACAACTAAAGGGTATGAGTGTAGAAAAAGCAGAGCAGTTAGCAAAAGAATATGTGCATAATGAGCTTTTAGATAAAACTAATGCAAGAGTTATAGACAAATTAAAATTTCATCAAGAAAGTGGACACACCATAGTCATAGTTTCAGGTGGACTCGAAATATACATTAAAGAATTTGCTAAAGCCTTTGGAATCAAGCATGTAGTAGCCATTAGTCTAGAATCTCATAATGGAATCTTGAGTGGCGAAATAGACGGTATACATACCATGGAGTATCGCAAGCTCTACAAACTCACACAAATGCTTGATATGAGTGAATTTGACCTAAAGGTTTCGTATGCGTATAGCGATTGTCCAAGTGATATACCGTTGCTTTGTTTTGTGGGTAATGGGGTGGCGATAGAATGTGGTAAAGATTTGCAATGGGCAAAGATTATGAGCTATGAGATATTATAAGCTCATACTAAAACAATATAAGATTTTTTAAAAATCCATGAATTGAGATTATCTTATTTGTGGTAGCCATTGTCAATTCTTATTTTCTGATATATTTAAAACAACTCCAACAAAAATTATTAGATTTACTTGCCTTTTACAATATTTGGGAATAGTTTATAAAAATCATTCTTTTCAATATGACTTGAAAGCGGCTAAAATAAGGATTTAAGAATTAGAAATACAAGATAACTCATATTCTTTTTGAATCTAAACCAAAAGTAATTAGCAAGAAACTTATATTCATGTTATGATTGCACTATAGCAAAGATAGATGGGCTTAAGGAGCAATTAAGGCTATTGAAGTGTTAGCCTTGGGATGTTTGTCGCTACCTTTTTAGCCGTAGTTGGCTGGGGTTACGAATTACCAAAAAATAGAAACTTTATACTTGTGGGTACGGGTGTAGTTGCCGTGCTTGCACTTTTTACTATATATTTTCTTAGCAAGAAGATTAATCAAAAATGAAAGAAATCGGTAGAGAATAAGGAGAATAGCATCAAATACATCATCTTGGGAATAGTATTTTGGGAATCTTGACAATCCTCTATCTTGGTGTGAAAACTGCGATTGAATTTTCGGAAAAATAAATCTTGAGACACTAAATCCCTCAAAGCTTCCATAAATCCCCAAATTTTTTATCCCACTCATTTGGTGTGAATCTCCCAGTACCACCTTCAGGAGTGAATGTCAGCTCCCCCACAATACAGTGTGTGCTAAAATGATACATATCGATGCGTATCATTGTAAAATCCCCGCAAAGCGTCTTTGCGATTTGTTTCATAGATTCAAGATACTTGGGTTTTGGGATTTGTAAGACACAAGATGAATAGAGATAGGTAAAAGGCATTTTCTCCCATTTGTCATTAAAGATTGTTCGTGTGTGGTTAGTAAATCTATCTGTATCCACCTGCACGAAAATCTCCTCCTCAAAGCAATGGAATTTATAATCATCAGGGACTTTGAATGACATAGAATCTTGTAGAGAATCTTTAGAATCTGGCGTATCATTTTGGGCTAGATTCTGGAGTAAAGATTTATGAAAATTATGATTTTCATTTTTTAGAAATTTTAAAAATTTATTGTGAATGTAAATTTTATATTTTTAGATAATAACATAGTTATATCCAAGTTTATTCTATAGAAAATGAAATATTGTTTAATGATGTGTTTTGGCAATTCTAGTCATTCTATATATAATGTCTATTAAAAATTACTAAATCAGATCCCACCTTGATTAAGATTGGTTTTAAAGATTCTGATATGTATGATATATTGAATTATAAATTAGATAAAAACGCAGGGGGCAATGAATATTTTAGTAATTTCTATCCCGATGCTAAATGGACTAGTCCCAATACAATCAAAACATTACTAAATTCACAAATACAAGTCTATTTACCCATGTGAATAAAGATTATAGATCTCTTTTTAAATGGCTTATACAAGAAGACTTAGGGCGTATTATCTAAGAGAGAAGAATCCTGAAAGAGATCAAACTACTACGGAAATTTACAAATTTCGTGTTTTAGAATATTCTATACATGATGTATAAATTTTTAAATTCTTTATATTTTCTCCAATTCATAGATTATCATCAATTTTCTTTAAGATAGAGGATTAAATCTCTATATTGTCATCTTAAAATATATAAAAATTAATACAAGATTGCAATATTTTCTCTAGATATATTGTATATATAATATATATAATTTTGGTATTAATTTCTATTTGTAGTTTTAATTTTATATTAAATATAACAATTACAATATTTTAAGATTCTAAGGTACATGTGGTTATTCTTTGATTCCATTGAAGAATCTGCATTGCTTATAGACTTAAAGTTGGATTACCAAGCCAAGCTTAAATGTTATAGAGCTTGATTAATTTCCGGTAGGTTACCATAATTTCAGCAAGTGATTCAACACTTCATTCAAGTATGTGCGATATAAATTTTATGTAATAGTTTGAATATCCCGCACACTAGTAAAAAATATTATTATTCTTTGTGTTACAAGGTATTGCTTATTATATTATAAAATCGCAATTTTCTATGTTTGAATCAAAAATCAAGGCTAGATTTTGCTTGATATTTTTTGCCATTTATAACAAAAATGATTCTAATTTGCCAAGTTCCACCATGAGGAAAACTCACAGTACCCATAAATGTGTTACCCTTTGCTTGCATTACAGCCTCCTCGCTCATTTTAGGCATACCGGGCATTTCTGGCATCATAAAAATTACTTTTATTTCAGAAGCTTTAATCACAGTATCATTTTGTTTAATAGTAAGCTCAAAATTATTATGTCCCGCAGTAAAATCTTTGGGGCTTATTAACGTAAGCATGAAATCCTTATGTGTTATGGATTTTTCAAAACCGAAAGCTAATGTAGTGTAAAACAACATTATTGTGATTAGAGTAAATAATTTATTCATGTTGTATCCTTATTCAATAATGAAGAGATAAAGTTTATTGTATACTAAAAATAGTGAAAATGCAAGATTATGGAAATAAATTTATGCGATATAATATATTGCAGTTAGGTTTCTTGTAATCAGCTTTAGTGCAACAAATGGTATTGTATATACAAATTGATTTTCTGTTCTAATTAATACGATTTTCGCTAAAAAATGTTACACTTCTCTATGCAATCTACTACGATATGTGCATTAGAATTTAGGATAGTATATGTTTCATCTCAATCTTGCAACAAAAATAAAAATAAAGCGTATATTAAATATTGCAATTCCAAGTGGGTTGCAATCAGCCTTCGATATGTTTAGCATGTCTATAGCTCTTTTTTTTCTTGGCAATATTTCACCCCTGAATTTTACTGCTCTAAGTCTTGGTGCAAATTATATTATCATATTTTATCCTTTGAGTGCCATTTTTGCAATTGGCACAAATGTATTGATGTCTCATCGTTATGGTGCAAGAAATTATACCGAGATGAATACAATCTATGCTACCATGATTTATGTTTCTTTTGGACTGTCTTTACCCATTTTTCTTCTTGCATTTCTTTGTATTCCTTTTTATTTATCAGCCTTTAATTTGAGTGAGGAACTTTTTAATCTTACATATTCTTATGTTTCTTTAACTACTTTTGCCCTGCCGTCGATTATGATAAAGAATGTGTTGATTTCAGGTTTTGCAGCTACAGGAGATACGAAACGGCCGTTTTATATTAAGATAATGCTTACCATACTTAGTGTTTGTGGTTATTTTGTACTTATTAATGGCAATCTTGGATTCCCAAGTCTTGGGCTTTTAGGGGCGGCTATTGTTACGCTTATTGTTTCTTATCTTGAGCTTATTGCATTGTTTGTATTGCCAAAAGTCATCACAACGAGCCTGCAATTACGTCTGCAATTTCATTATGGCTTTCTAAAAAAAGCATTAAAAATTGGCATTCCAACTGGCATGGAGAGAATTTTTACGATTTGCTCACTTAATATTATTTTGGTATTTGTTGGGCAATATGCAGTGATTTATCAGGATAGTGCTATGACAGGTTTTCAGGCAGGGAGCAAGATAGAAGGTTTTTCATTTGTACCGGGATTTGGATTCATGGTGGCTATTACAAGTTTGATGGGACAAAGCTTAGGGGCAAAAAATTATAAACTAGGTGCTGAATATACGAGAATTTGTGCTATATTGGCAAGCATCATTTTAGGAGTCTGTGGACTTATATTAGCCATTTTTGCACAACCACTTTCTGCTATTTTTATAAAACAAGATTCAATGGCTATCACAATTTCTGTGGCATATCTTATTGCAGTAGGATTATCACAGATTCCATTAATCCTTTCATTTATTTATGATGGTGCTTTGCGTGGAGCAGGATTTACACAGATTCCATTATTTATTAATATTGCAAGTATTTCATTATTTCGATTATTACCAATGTGGATTTGTTCAAAAATACATTTAAGTATTTATATTTTATTTTTCATTATTTTTCTTGAAACATATATTAGAGCAGTGATTTTTTATTTCGTGTTTAGAAGTGGCATTTGGAAAAAATCAAAAGCTATATAATATTTGTATTAACGGGCTTTATAACTATTCCATGCTTGCAATGTTGCTGCACAGAATCTACTTTGGGTATATGGATATGGTATGAGTTTATCATGTTGGACTAATACACAAAGCTTAGAATCTATGAAAATTGGCAAAAAATATTGTTTCATCTTTTGTAAATTTCTCTGCAAATAGAATATCCATGGAATGAAGATATGCGAAATACATGAATCAATAGATGGATAATTATCACTGCCTGCTTTGCATTGCAGAATAATGACTGGATTACTAGGTTCAAAACGTGGAAATCGAAATTGTGCTTGCATAGTTTTGGTAGTTTGTGAAGTATGAAAGATTTGATTTATGATGCGAAGCGTGGATTGAGGGTAGTTTTTAGTCATATTGTCTAATATAAAATTGCTTTGAAATTTCTCAAAGTATTTTGCATATATGATTCTATAATATAGCAATGATTGCATAGTAGCTGGTAATTTGTATTCTTGTAATCCCGTGATTTCTTGTGTTTTTGTGGAAGTGTGAGCTTGTTTAGAATATTTGTTTGTAAGATGTAAAAGGCTTTGTGCCAAAATGATATCATTTAAATTTATGTAGCTTTCATTTTCTAATTGTTTTAAATTACGTGCGATTTGTGCCACAAAATTTGCACTTGCTATGTTGTCACTAAAATTTAATGGGCTTTGAAAGACACTCCAGGGTGCAATTTCTAAAGGTTGTGCCATAATAAATAAAAATTCTCTTAAAAATTCTTGTGAGAACATCGTAAAACTTACAGATTGGAGTAGCATATCTGTTTGCACAGATGTAGTATTGTACTCTATTTGACTCAAATCTGCAAAATAAAGTTTGGCAAATTTTTCATATTCATCTGCCCCTTTTTTACTTTTTGACTCTTTTATAATTGGGCTTAAATGTGTTTTATACCATTGATTACTTTCTTCTTTTGTATTAGCAAACGGGATACTTGGCTGATTATTGTGGATTTGCTCTTTTATGTCTTGCGTTAGTTTAGGTTGTTTTTTTGCACACGCACTCAATAATACTATGAGTACAAGAGCTATAAAAAGTAGTAGTTGTTTTAACATTTTTAACCTTAGCATTGTATTTTCATATTGCAAGCACCAAATGTGTTAGAATCTCCTTAGTTGATTAATAATAACTTAAGCTTCCTTAAAAAATACTTATGTTGCTCTTTTTGTGATTACATAAGAGTGTGGAATATGAATTGTTATTATTGCAATTGTTTGCTTAACACACTTCGATATATAAACCATTTCGACGTATTTTTCCTTCTAATTCATATTCTAGGATTTTATTACCAAATTTTTGTAGTGCTTCATCAAAAAATCCATGATTTTTAGCAAACTGCAAAATCTCATCATCTTTGTCATTTGCATAGTTTATATCAAAGCTTTTGCAAATATTTTGTATGAATAACTCTAGGTCATAAATACCCATTGCTTTATTATTATGCAATAAAGCTTGTGTGCCTAAGCTTTCATTCAATCTATGCGGTAATACAAAGAGAGGTTTTTTGAGTGCAATACTAAGATTGGCAGATGAGCTTGAACCACTTCTTAAGTCGGCTTGTGGAATGATAATAATATCACTTAGAGCTATAATGATTCGGTTGCGTTCTAAAAAACTATGTTTCCTAGGAGTAAAACCATTTTTATATTCACTCACAAGCAGTCCTTGTTGTCGCACAGAATCTATTAATGATATATTTTCTTTTGGATAGTATGTATCAATACCAGAAGGAAGCACCATAATGCTATTTGGACCACTATGTTCATGTGCAATGCTATCAATCCCAACTGCACCACCGCTTACAATAACAAAACCTTTTGTGGCAAATTTCTTTGCAAGAGTAGCGGTATAAGATTTTACATATTGATTTGGAGTGCGTGTGCCGATGATGGCAACTTTTGGTTTTTTGAGTAAGTCAAGATTCCCTTGTATCATTATCCCCTTAAAGTCTTTATAGAGATATTTGCTTGATAGATTACATTGTTTAGCGATATTGGGAATATTGTGAAGTATCTCTAATTTTTCTTTACCTATATATTTACCAAGAATGCTGGAATCTATAAATGACGCATGTGTCTGTATAGCATTATTTCTCTGATTGTGCATGTATCCCCCATTCGTATTCAAAAATTTATAAAACTTTGTCTTAATTTTTCGTATTTTCTCATGTTACGCTATTTTTAATGCTCTGGTATATTTTAAAATCCCAAAAAATCTGCTACAATCTAATACCATAAATTTTAAAATATTTTTATAATATAGCATGATTTTAAGGATAAATATGTGTAAAAGTTATTGTCAGATTGTTGTTTGGCGGAGTTTTATATTATCTTTTTTTATGTTGCCTATATGGGTATGGGCAGATTCACTTACGCAACAGAAGCTTGATATGTATTTTAAAGAGTTTATGAAAGAGTTTCCTGTTGTCAAATTTAGCGGGTTTTTTCATAATGATGCGAATCCAAAGACTGGTATTCACATCTCAAATTGTCAAGATAATATGTGTGAGATAAGCTACAATGATTATAGTGATTTTAAACAAAATTTTGCTCCAGTTCCAGAATGTAAAAGTGCAAAAAAAATTGAAATTGTAGATTCTTACCATGCTAGGGTAGGCAATGCGGTGATGAGGATAGAAGATAATAAAATGCGAATTTACGGTAGCATTATGTTTGAGTGTGAACCTCATAAAATTACACATAATCTCGTGCTTTTACAAGCAGTCTTTGATTCTCCTTTACATGCTTATGAATTGGAAGTAAAAGATGTCATTTTAGAGGCTGCATTTCCCTATCCTGTGAATCTTGATTGTTTGAATCGTTTGGCTTTTAGTGAAGCATATATTTGTGCACAGCCATTATTAAGCGATACTTATGGTTTTGGACAATTTTTTATATTCCTTGCTAGCAAAGAACCACAATCTTTTCATGTGCCACATAAAACATATACAGATTATAAAATCATGCAAAAAGAAATAGCAATGTGTCAACATAGTAAAAGACATACGGAATGTATCCATACTGCATTAGGAAAATTTGAGACAAACATACGTAACAATATTATGCTTAATAATGATACGCCACATATTTTATCTTACCATTTATTACAATAATCGCAATTTAATATTTATTATTCTTTAGATTCAGTGCTTTTTAGCAAAATAAAACTTTTAAGTGCAATATATTATGATTGCATTTTTATTTGTGATAGGTTTTTGTATCATATTTGTTATTTGTGTTATAATAGTGCTTATTTAAATTATAGCAATGAGAGTTTATGAAAATATTAATAATATTTGCAATGATGGGCTGGGGATTAGTGTGGCCGCTTTCTAAAATGATGACAGAAATAATGCGTCCAGAACAAGCCTCTGCTATTCGTTTTATCATCGTAACATTGAGCTTTCTCCCGATTATATGGTATTATAAAATGTCTTTTATAATACCAAGATATGTGATAATTCCAGTATTTTTTACAGGAATTTTAAACGCACTCTACACTTATCTTATGTATATTGGTTTTCAATATGGAGATGCTGGGAGTGCTGGAGTTATAGTAGAAGTTTTATCACCAATTATTGCCGCATTTTTATGGAATATTCTACGAAAGAATAGTTTTTTAAAACGTGAAAAATGGGGATTATTTTTTGGTATTATTTCTGGTTTGTTTTTAGTCAATTTGTTTGGTAACTTTCATGCTCTC
This sequence comes from uncultured Helicobacter sp., assembly GCA_949299115.1. GTDB lineage: Bacteria > Campylobacterota > Campylobacteria > Campylobacterales > Helicobacteraceae > Helicobacter_A. The sequence goes on from CASFZH010000035.1 coordinate 22,796, forward strand.
ATGTCTCCGTTTAATATTATTTATTTGTTCGCTGCTCTTACATGGGCTTTGCTTGTGATTACATCACGTTATGCAACTGAAGGGATTCATGCTATTGTGTTAAATTTTTATGTTTCTCTTATCACAGTTATATGTCTTTTACCTTCATTTTGGCTTTTTGATTCCAAACCACTTGTTGAAATAGAATGTCGTTTTTGGATAATGGCTTTTCTGGCTGCAGTTTTTTGCACCACTTTTTCAACAACCATATATTATAAGGCATTGCATGTATTGGGTGTAACGCAAGGTGGTGTTTATGCACTATTAGCTCCAGTCTTTGCTCTTGCTTTTTCATGGCTTATGTTAGGTGAGATATTGCAATGGCATACAATTGTCGGAGGAATTATTGCTATTATTGCTATTTATTTAATTAATTATTTTGATTCGTTGCGATTTAAAAAGAAAAACAGAAAATCAAAATATCAACAAACTCTTGATTCAAAATAGCTCTATTATCATTCTATATTATTGAATACTATTGTTTTTAACTCATGTCATATCATCAGATATTATATTGTTGAGATAATTTCTTAAGTCAAATAATTATTATCCTAGTTCTTAAGTTTTGTCTTTTTAATTTATTAAGTAAAACAATATTTTTGTTGTTCCTATTTTTTTTACAATCATAAAATGAGTAATAAAATTTTACTTGGATTTTACTAATTAATCTTTTGCATATCTAGCCTATATAAATGCTAAGAGATAGAGAGACAGTGTGATTATATTATGCCATGTTTTTAAGATAAAACCTCATCAATATATTTAACTGTATTAAATTTACTATTTATAAGTTATTGTGTACGTAAGGCTATATGCAAACTTCAACAAGATATACATGCAAATGTATGGGTTCAATCAATATGATTGTGATTTCTAAAATTGCTATACAATACTATAATTTTTTGTTTTTGTGTTATACTCGCTTGGCTTTTTGCATCTCTTCTAAGTATGCACCATAAAGCTGTATATTCTCTTGCATTTTTGGTAAAGACTGAATTTTAAAGTTTTTCATATCTTCCATTGCACTAATGACATTGTCAAAAGCATTTTTGAGCTTATCCATATCAAGCATAGCATTAGCTGCCCCTTGCTGAATCTGCGTCCCTTGCTCTTTGAGCTTTGCTCCTGTGTGTGCGATTAGTTCGCTTGTTTGTGCATTAATATCCTGTACTGCTTGTAACACTCTATTTTGTTGGTCTAGTCCTTGTGCTGTAATGATAGCGACATTTAAGGCATTTAATGTTACGGATTTTGTCCTATCAACACTATTAATTAGTTCTTTATTATTATTTATTAAGGTTTTGAGTGCTACTTCACCTTGTGTATGCACGAGGATTTGTTGTTGTAGGTCTATAATTTTTTGTTTTAATGGGAAAAGAATCTGATTTTGCATTTTTTCTTTATTTTGTGGTGTTATTATCATACCATGCGTAATCTCTGCATAGACTTCTGGAATTTTGTTTTCTTGTTGTGCTACGATGTTGTGAGAATCTGTATGATTAGAAATTCCGGAGGAATCGGCATTATTTTGTAGTAGAGATGTTGTTGGAGTTTGATTGGTTGTGGAATCAGAAAGCAGGGATTCTATATACACATTCGCCTCATTAGCTATATTTAATTGTTTTTGTAGCTTTTGGGCAAGCTCTGCATTTCTTGATGCTTCTATCTCTAAGGCAACATTATCACGTAATAAAATTTGCTTGCCATTTTCCAATTTTTTAAGAATCTCATTTAACAAATCTTGATTATCTTGAAATTTCTGAAAATATTTTTTCATACTCATAGCTGTTTTTCCAAAAAGCTTTTCAAAAAATGAAGGTTTAAAATTATGAGGGCTAATCTCATTAACTGTATTTTGTAATGAAGTGAGAGCATCAAATACAGGCTTATCACGTCCTTCTAGATTTGCAAGATTCCCGCGAATCATTTCACTAATTTGCATACTTTCAATTTTCTCTTGTTCACCAAATGTGTCAATTATATCACGTTGTATGTTACCTTGTGAAATCTCTTTATTCATCTTATCGATAAGTACATTGGTATTCATAAATTATTCCTTTCACTTATTGCTTACTTAATTTTTATGTATTAATCTTATACGTTTAACATGGATCAATATTCCACAAATAATGTTCTACAATTCTAAGATTCTGAGTAATCCTTACTATTCCCTACGATTTGAATGTAATGCTAAACTCAACATATTATAAATAAGACTAAACAAGATAGAGTAATGTAAATTTTAGCTCAAAACTTCATCTAAATTTTTTTCAATAAAGTATAAGGCTAGTAATCATAACGTTAAAAAGAAAACCAAATAGAAATAATGCGATTTTGCCTAATTGAGTTTTCTTCCAAGTTACGTAAATGTGTTTTCTCAAGTGTTAATATGGTTTTTATGTTGAATTTTAACAAACTTCTTATTTTCCATAGCCTCACATTGAAAGAGGGGGGGGGGGGCAATACTGTGTTGCAATAATATATGAGCTAATACTTAGTAATTACCGCTATTAATACTAAACTCATTTTTATATTGTTTCATTTATGATAATAACATGATTTTAAAAATTACTCTTATATAAGCTATATCCAAAAAACTATTTCCTGTCTTGCTTTGTAACTATTCTCGAAAATAAAATATATGATAATTTATGGTATTATACTGATATTTTATTTTTTGGGAATTAAGGAGTCATAGTGAATCTTATTATTTTAATTATATTAGCTACTCTTGCGATTATCATTGGTGCAATAGTTTTGATTGGTTTTCTAGCATTAATGTTTCGACGTGTTGTAGCAACTAATGAAGTGCATATTATTCAGTCAGCTAAAAATACTATTTCGTACGGTAAAGATACAGGAAACGGGAATACCTATTATGAGTGGCCATCATGGATTCCAATCTTTGGTGTAACAAAGATCATTTTACCTGTTTCTGTTTTTGATATTAATCTCAATAGTTATGAAGCATACGATAAGGGTAGAGTGCCATTCATTGTTGATATTACGGCTTTTTTTAGAATCAAAGATTCTAATGTTGCCGCACAAAGGGTGGCAAATTTTGAAGAATTAATCGAACAGCTACGTGCTATTATACAAGGGTCAGTCCGAACCATTCTTTCATCTCATGAGATAGAAGATATTATGCACTCACGAAGCACTTTTGGAGATAGCTTCACTAAAGAAGTTAGAGAACAGTTGGCAGCGTGGGGTGTCGAAGCAGTAAAAAACCTAGAGCTTATGGATATCCGAGATAGCAAAGAATCAAATGTTATTAAAAATATCATGGAAAAGAAAAAATCTCTAATTGAAATGCAAAGCAGAGTTGAGGTAGCCGAGAATCTAAAAAATGCCGAGATTGCTGAAATTAATGCTAAACAGGCGACATCTATCCAAGAACAGACCGCTAAACAAGTCGTGGGACTAAAGACTGTAGAGGCACAACGTGAGGTTGATATTTCCGCCCAAAAAGCCTCACAACTCGTGAAAGAACAAGAAAAAATTACAAAAGAAAAAGAAATGGAGGTTATCAAAGTAGCTGATACGAAACGTGCTGAAATCACAAAGGACGTCAATGTCTTAAAAGCCGAAGAAAGCAAGCAAACTGCAATTATCAATGCGGAGGGTGAAAAACAAAAAGAGATTTTGCGTTCTGAAGCACTTTTAGAATCTAAAAAGCGAGAGGCCGAAGCACTTTTGGAAATGAAGAGTAAAGAGGCAAAAGGTATTGAGCTAGAGGGAGCAGCAAAGGCAGAATCTGAAAAACTCATGCAAATGGCACCAGTTGATGCACAAATCAATCTTGCTAAAGAAATTGGAGAGAATCAAGGATATCAAAATTATCTTATTGCTATTCGTGAAATTGAGGCACATCAAGCCATTGGAATTGAGCAAGCAAAGGCTCTTATGCAAGCCGAAATTAAGATCATTGCAAATGCTGGGAATGGTAAAGTAAGTGAAGGGCTAAAAAGTGTGAGCGAAATCTTTTCTGCAAAAGGTGGGACAGAGATAGGGGCTATGCTTGAGGGTATCGCACAAAGTGATTTTGGGAAAAATTTGCTTAATAAATTTAGTAAAAAATCAGAATCTTAAAAATGGGAAACGACTTGTTGATTTAGTTCCTAATTCTTTATTTTTATCTGTATTATAATATGTTTGCCCTCTATTTATACCGCATTGCCTATACATAGATGAGCGGCATTTGAGTAGTATGTTAATATTGATTCTAAAATTTAGTCATGTGGGGTATGAGCTAAAACATCTAAAATTGTAGATTCTAATCTAAAGTAATACTATTATGCCAAGATTCTAAAGATTCTGTTCTGTGATATTCTTAGAATCTCTATCATTTAAGCCTTTAGGCAAACATTTTGGAGAAAATTATTTTTAAGGTTGTTTTGCTATTCTAAGATATTTCATTCATTCATTTAAATATTACACCAAAGTCATTGCAAAAAGTACAGAATCTATAAAGCCTATCAAAAATCTAATTTAAAGTTACTATAAGTTCGTGTTTAGTTTAAAGATTTTATATTTTTATATTTTT
>CASFZH010000036.1 GCA_949299115.1 uncultured Helicobacter sp.
TGGCATAGGACAAGGCATATTTGATAAAATCAAAGATGATATTATAGTAACGTCTCCATCATCTCCTACAAATACAAAAAAATAATGAATACAAAGAAATACTACTACAAATAGAGTGAATAGAATGAGAAAGAAAGAGAAATACTCAATACAGAATAAAAAACAATACAACATAGAAAGATACAAAAGAATCATTCTACTTAGATAATCATATCCAAAACTGCATCATCATACAATAACGATTCAATAATCTTAAGCTACACCACAAATTCTTAATCATATTGATTACTATAGTTTAAAAACTTATACTTACAACATGATAGTTCATACCATATTGTTTCATCATTATATTGAATACTATGTGTAATATCTAATACATTATGATGAAAATGCTATATGTTTTAATCATAGTAAAATCAAAGTGAAGTGTATGTATTCTATATATTAGACTTAACACTATATGTTAATCATTGTGATGAGATTAATTTTCTTGACCATACCATTACCTTATTAAGATTCTTATTATAAAGCAAGATTCTATTCTCATATCAATTTCTAATCTCTCACATTATTGCATTTATATAATTGCACACGACCACAAATCACTTCACTTCTTCCGAGTTGTATTTTAGCAATGCAATAAAACGATAGAAAATATGCACGAATTTTGAGTAGGGAATCATAAGAAAAAATACCAAAATCGTACTTAGATGAAACCATAACGCATACGATAACATCGCACTTTCTCGCACAACCATCAAAAATAATCCGCTAAAGCTCACGATAAAAAGCATAAACAAAAATACATAATCCATCGATACACTTTCTTTATCTACGATTTCCTTGTCAGCTACCAATTTCAAGACAAAAAGCCCCAAAGTCCCAATGCAAAGTAAGATTCCACCAATGAATCCAAAAAGCTTAGGTAACTGCGTGATGTCATAAGGAGCAGAGAGATGCAAGAAATGATGATAAAATGCTGCTAGGCTTGTAGCGATGAAGCAAAATAGGAATCCATACGCTGTGAAATGATGGTAGATTCTCCGCACATTACTTCGCTTTTCATTAGGATAAGTGCAGCCTTCGCTCTTATGCCCGCCCAAATATCTAAGACTCAAAGCATCTTTGAGGCTTTGCATAAACACCTTGCCATTCACGCCCCTTAACTCAATCGCCTTAGCAAATCGTACAATCCCCGCTATCAAAGCAATAAACACAAAGATTGAGACAAGGCTAAAAACACTAACCATATAGTTATAAGGAATCACCGCAAAGAAATTGCCTTGTGATTCTATGCCCTTTGATTCTACATTGCCAAAAGCTGCATTAAAAGCTCCAAAAATACCATTAGAAACCTCACTAGAAATACCACTAGAAGCCCCAAAAAATCCTACAAATAAAGCTACCACCAAAAGAATAGTTGTAAGCCATGCATTGCTATCAAATGCTTTGCCTAGAAAGCTTGGAAAAACATATTTTTTGTAACTTTCTTTTCGTGCTTGTGCAAATTGCGTAGGGATAGATACGCCAAATTCATGAGGTGGAGCATATTGACAATCATAAAAACATTCGCTGCATTGATGGCAGAGATTTGCCAAATAATCAATCTCTTTGTCCGAAAACTCTCGGTATTTCTCCATAGCAGGAAAAACCGCACAAAGTCCCTCACAATACCGACATGAATTGCAAATCACGCAAGACTTTGTTGCGATAGTATAGATGTTGGAATCTTCTTTAGATTCTACGATAGTCCAAATAGGTTGTGTTTGTTGCATTTTTGCTCCTTTAGATTCTGTGTGCAGTCTGTATGGCATTGACACTTTTAGCAGCATTCTCTCCAGCTAATCTGCCAAAGACCGTTCCTATACTCATACCAAATCCTGCTACATAACCTTGTGTGAGGATATTCCCAGCCATAATCTCCCCTGCAGCAAAAAGATTGTCAAACAGATTCTCATCATTTGCATACACTTGTGCGTTTTTATCGACCTTGACACCCATATAGGTAAAAGTAATGCCCGGACGCAAAGGATAGGCATAAAATGGCGGAGAATCTAGCCGCAAAGCCCAATGTGTCTTTTCTATATCTAAGCCTTTTGTATGGCAATTATCTTGTATCGTGTGGTTAAATTCACCATCAATCACACTTGCATTGTATTGCTTTATAGTCTGCTCTAATGCCTTAGAATCTAGCCCAATTTTCTCTGCTAACTCTTTGATGCTTTCTGCTACAATGGGCGGGAAAAGTGAAGGCATATAGCATTTTTGCACTTTAGAATCTGTGATAGAAAAAGCAATCTGTTCATCTTGTTGTGCCACTAGCCTACCCCAAATCGCATAGCGTTTAGGCCAAAAGTCCTCACCCTCATCATAGAATCTTTTTGCATATTTATTTACCACAATCCCCAAAGAGACACAATCCACTCTTGAAGCAATTCCGCCATCATATTTGGGAGTCCTCGCATCGATAGCTACCATATGCCCTTGTGTTGGGTCGCCGATGATTTTTGCATTTGCTTTTTGCAAGGCTTTGAGCATTTTGCCTTGATTGAATCGTGTGCCGCGTATGATGAAGTTTTTTGCTTTCTCACCCCACGCTTCTTGTAGCCATTCAAGATTAGATTCAAAGCCACCACTTGCGATGACAAAGGCTTTCGCTTGGAATCTTATCTCCTCATTTTTGTGTTTATTTAGCACCAAGACTTCCTTGCAAGTTTTCTCATTCACGACTAAGTCTAGAGCCTCATATTCATAAAAAATCTCGATTCCAAGTTCTTTAGCATAGCCAAAATACGCATTCACAAGCGACTTGCCACCACCTAGAAAAAAGGCATTAGTGCGTCCTAAATGTAAGGTTCCACGCATTGAGGGTTGGAATCTAACTCCGTGATTTTTTGCCCACACTACCGCTTCTGGTGTATGTGAGATGACAAACCTCGCATATTCTTCATTCGTCTGTCCTTTGGTTACCTTAAAGACATCATCAAAAAATTCATCTTCGCTATATCTATCGCTCAAAACATCGGTGGGGGCATCGTGCATAGAACGAAGATTTCTTGTATGCTGGGAATTTCCACCACGCCATTTTTTAGGTGAAGATTCCAAAAGAGCAATTTTTAGATTCTTATCATTCTCCTTTGCACTAATCGCTGCACACAAAGCGGCATTTCCACCCCCAATCACAATCACATCAAATTCTTTTATTTGCATTATAATTCTCCTCTTTGTTGTCTGTCATAGAATCCATTTTTTCTAAAGATGACTAAGCTTGCTAAAAAAGAGCAGATTGCTGCAAAGGTAAGCCAAAATGCTGGTGAAGCGGGATTTTCTGTATATTTGGTCAGGGCTGTTGATACCGCAGGAGTGAATCCACCAAAAATCGCTACCGTGATAGAATAAGAAAAAGAGAATCCCAAAGCTTTTACGTGTTTAGGCATTATTTCAGATAATGCACACACCATTGCCCCATTGTAGCCACCAAAGATAAAGCTAAACCAAAGCTCGACTAAAATGAGATTGGTAAAGGTTACATTATGTGTGAGAAAATTAAGCATTGGATAAGCTGAAATCATACCCAAAAAAGTCATAAATAGGGCAACTTTTTTTCTTCCAATTTTATCCCCGATAAAGCCTGATACCGGAAGCCAAAAGAGATTGCTCGCTCCTACAATAGCCGTTACAATAAAAGCCTCTAGCTTAGTAAAATGCAAAATGTTGCTTGCAAAATGCGGGGTAAAGGAAGTGATGAAGTAAAAAGTAACGGTAGTCATCATAACGAAAAATATACCCGCGATAATAACGGGGTAATTTTCTGCCATATTTTTAAATACCGCTGCAAAAGTCTTTGGTGCGTGATGCTTTTTTGCCTCAAACTCGGGAGTTTCTTCCAATGTGCGTCTAATATAGAAAATAAAAGGTACGACAAGGCAGCCAATAATAAAGGGGATTCTCCAACCCCAAGCCTCCATAACTGCATCGCCAATCCAATAATGCAAAGCCACACCAATCGCCCCAGCAAACACGGTAGCAACTTGTTGAGAGCCACTCTGCCAAGAGACATAGAATCCACGTAAGTTTTTAGGTGCGATTTCTGCAAGATACACACTTGCACCGCCTACTTCTGCCCCGGCACTAAAACCTTGCAAGAGACGTCCAATCACGATGATGATAGGAGCTAAGATTCCAATGCTTTCATATCCCGGACACAAGGCTATCGTGAGTGTGCCTATTGCCATAAGTGTCAATGTCAGCAACAAGCCCTTTTTGCGTCCATGTTTATCCATATATGCTCCAAGCACAATCGCCCCCAAAGGACGCATCAAAAATCCCATACCAAAGGCTAAGAAGCTTTGCATGATGGAGATAAACTCATTTTCTGCAGGGAAAAATATCTTTGCAATAAATGCTGCATAGAATCCATACACTGCAAAATCATACATCTCTAAAAAATTACCACTTGCTACGCGAAATATTGCTTTAGCATCTCTTTTTGCTCTGCTTTCATTCTTAGTATTCATCACTATCTCCTTTAATGTCCTGTAAGAATCCTTTTTGAGAATCTTTTTAGAGTCTTTGAATTATTATAAAACATAGTTTTCATTTAGATACTAAAAAATACTTTTGTATTCATAAGTATTTTTTATAAAAATTACATAACTACACATTTAAAGTATTATTGTTACTATTTTTAACAATTATTGGTATTGTGATGAATAGTAATGCGATTTGGTATTATTAGATTGCAAAGTTTTTATAAAAATAAAAATATCAAGTAAAATTGTGTAGGAAATATGTTGCATTGTGATAGAAAGTAGCTTCCATACAATGAGGATTCTATGGGTAGAAAGCATAGTGTTTTTCATCATTTGCGATTATTGCCTTATATAGCATAATTAGAGCAAAGAATGACACAGAAACAATTTTTGAAATTAAAAAATATACGCTACTTTAGTATTACATAAAAGGAAGAACATGGACTACGATAGTATGACAAATCCTAAACCACGATTCTATAAACGAAAAACATTTTATATTCCTCTACTTGCATTTTTCATTCTGTTTCTTATCACTATTGCGCTACTTTATAAACCTTTGAAGCTTCTTATTTGGACTGCCATAGAGTATCCCAAAGAAAAGGAATATTTATTTAATCTTATAAATGAAGTTGAGGAGGATAATCTGCAAGAATTTGCCAAAACTTATACGATAGATACAAGTAATATTGATACAGCACTCTACTACACTAAAACCGCTAAAAGAGATTTTCTCATTACCCGTTATTTGGGTTTTGACAATGATTATGTAGGAGGACATTATGTTATTTTAGAAATAGGTTTTTATATTGTAGGTTTAAGTAGTCTTATCGCATGGTATGAAAAACGTACTACATATATTACACCAATAAATGCCCAATATATACGTACTATCAAGCCAAAAATACTTGAACTTATTACCAATATCGATATTTTTTTACAATTTTTATCCAAACATGAATATTTCAATAATGATGCATATAAATTTATTCATGCTATGAGAATTTTTTCCGTTGCTTCTTTTTTGTGGTTTTTGTATGGTAGCAATGAGATATGTTTCCTCAAAGAAAAGGACGTATTATTGCAACAAATGCAAGAGAGTTATAATGCCCTTTTAACGCTTAAAGATAAAAAAGTGCTAGAGAATATAGCGATAAGATATGGAAGTTATGATACAATGCTAAAAACATTAGACAACGATATGTCTAAGGCAAAAGGATATTTTAATGAGTGCAAGTAACACAAATGCCATAGAAGATCTAAAAGATTTCTTAGCTCATAATATTGCTAAGAGTGTTGAGAAATTGGAGAAATTAACAAAAGAAATAGCAAAAGATATGCAGGATATGGTTAAACCCATGAAAGATTATATAGGAAAATTTGAAAATGGTGCTTCGATATATCAAGCAATAGACGGTAATAGAACTGTCCAAAAAATCCAAATTGTATCCCAAATTTTCAGCAAACGTTTCTCAATCGCAGATTATGTTTTAGAACTCTATATCACAGATGATAGGACAACCTTTTATGCAAAAATAGGTAGTGATATTATTAGTGGCTTGACTTTTGCAAAAACTCTTGAATCTTCTAAAAAAATAGCCGACTATCTCATTAATAGAACAAATATTATCCCAAAAGGCGGACATCCCGTTATCATTGTAATAGGTGGTGTTGCTGGACTCTTTATGAACAAAACACTTGGTGATATTACAGATGAACTTATAAAAAATGCAACTGACTTTATAGTCAATGAAATTTTTATTAATAAAGGCAGAAATTTAAAGAATCCCACAGAATCTATAAAAAAATTTTTTCAAAAATATCTCAACTTTCCAGCTCAACCAAGATGTCCAAAGGGTAGCATTATGCCTAATGGCTCCTGCACGCCTTCTGTACAAGAATTTTTTGGTAAATATTTTGGCGTGCTATCTATCCATCCTTATCCCAAACCTTCACAGGCTTATATAAAAGCTCTAGCAAAGATTAAGGAGCTAGAGTCTCGACTTACTTTTGCTAATAGTAATCATATCCAAAGCGATATAGAAATAGATTATATTGATGAAAAAGATTGGCAGACTTATGAGGAACAACAGCAGATTCTAAAAAAAGAAAAACGTCTCTACAAAAAAGCTCTGCAAAACTATGAGGAAAAATGTAAAGTCAATTCACAACGTCTCCACTTATATGTAAAAATACTTCCATTATCACGTTTTATCAAAATGGCTTCACAAATATCTAGTAACAAGAAAAATAGTATAGAGAGTATTGTTTGATAGCAGCAACTTTTTTAGTCTACCTTTCATCAGATTCTTATGTTTATAACAACAACTCATAATAGCATTGACTTACTTAAATTCTTGAGATTATAAGGTCTTGCTTTATTACCTTTCAACTTGTCTAATTTTACATAAAAGCACCGTATTATATTGTGCTATGGCAAACTATAAATCTTTGAATTAATCTTCTATCTATAAATAAAGCTTATGTGCAGTATTCTAGTAGCTCTTAGCAAAGATAGAGACTGCATTGCTTTATTTTGTATGAGTTGCAATGTGGTATATTGTGGCATTTTACATAGAGAACTTAATATCTTTAAAGTTTGAATATCTTTCTACAACTTTCTACTATGGAGAAATCTATAAATAGGACATTCTTTTTCTCGCACTCGTTCATACTCTTTATTGTAACTTTTTTTGTGTTATGTGGTATATGTCAGCAATCCTTAAAATAAGAAATATAATATTAAGCATAGACTAAGTTTATTTTTCAGTATGTTTTTATGGTGCTATATAGAGATAAAATAGTGTATCAAGGTTTTTGTGTTATGATATAAAAGACTGTAATGTATCTAATAAACACGTGATAATATAGTTTTTTGCATGAAATTTTCAAATTAGACTACAAATACTAATCTATTTCTAATTTTCATAAGATAGAAAAGCAATATTCTGCATACATTTTCTTTCAATTCTTTAGTTTTACTTTTATACTCTCTGTCTTTATGGAATCGACTTGAGTTACAGTAACTCAAGCAATCTAATAAAAGTATATGTTTTGACAAAAACTATAGAATCTATCCAATTACTTAAAGTCATAGCAATAATACAATTTAGATTTATTGCTACTCTTTATTTACAGATTCATTCAAGAAAAAATATTTTACACATTGTAGCAATAGCGTTACTCATCGTTAGGTGGGGGTTAAAAAAGTAACTGTATCAACTCCGTAATCCCCATACTCACCGCTGTGCCAAATAGCACACAAAGACTAAGGCGACGCGGGTAAAAATAAGGATCTAGAATCTTTCTTGCAGTTCTATATCCAGCAAGGATTGCTCCTGTGAATCCGCTCCCCGGGAATCCAAACACAGAAGCAAAATAGAGATTTTTAATACTCTTAGATTTGAATCTCTCTCTGCTAAAAAATCCCTCATTACTTTGGTCATAGCCATAGGGAGTGCCTTTGCGTGTGCGGACATAGCGCTCTATTGTCTTTGGTGTGGCAAGCTCGGAGTGGATACAAGATTCCATAATACCCGGGAAAAACTCCTCCAATCGCTTCTCAAATGCCTCTTTGACTTCTTGCTTTTTATTTTTATAGGCTTCTTTATCAAGATTATCCCACTCTGCATAGCTGCTCACAGTGGTTATCACACCTAGAAATCTATCATCTCTTTGAGAAAGTCCGCTATCAATCTTAGAATAATTCACAAAGACGAAATCTCGCTGCGTGATTGGAATCTCAAGCTGCTTGGTATTTTGTCTATTAAAAGGCTTCTCAAATTCTGTGGAATCCACAAAAAAAGTCGAATAATCCATATCAGGAAACTTCTTGCTCAAATCCGTATCAAATACCATATATACCGATAAGAGTGAGGTTTGTATCTCAAATTTTTGTGTGAGTTTAGAATCTGCCTCATATATATGGGGTGGCACATTGCTCAAGAGCTTAGTATAGGCACTATGGGGGTCGCAGTTGGCGATGATTTTGTCTCCATATACATTGTATTGTTCTTTATTTTTTGTGTCTTGATAGCATACGCCTACTGCTTTTGTTGTGTCTTTTTCATCAAGCAAGATTTGCGTAACATCGGCATTTGCCCTTACCTCTCCACCATTTTCTGTGATGATAGCTGCAAGAGCATTTGAGAGATTCTGTGAGCCACCTTTGATATACATACCTTGATGATAGTAGTTTGTTTGGGCTATGGCGTGATAATTCCAATCAAACTTATAAGGATCATTGTGATAATAAGCAAGATTGATATTTAAGATTCTCTTTAACTTAGAATCTTGTATCATAGAATCAAGCATATCACCTACATTGCGATTTCGTATTGCACTGATAGTAAGGAAGCTAAGCGTAGTAAGCGGTGCGAAGAAAAAATCAAGAAAACTCATCATAAAGGGAAACTTCCGATTGAGACGGGCTTGAAAGGCGATTTTTTTAAAGTATTTTTCTATGCCTTTTTTTTCATGCGGAAAAATCTGACTAAGGGCAGAGAGTGTAGCATGAGATTGTGCATTGGATTGTGTCTTTGTGTGGTTGTCGTGTGGGATAGTGATTTGAGAATCTTTCTTGTTAGATTCTCTAATGCTCCACGCAGTTGGTAGTGGCACAAGTGTGATTTTGTCAAATAAGCCGATTTCTCGAAAGATGATGTGTTTCATATCAGTTCTTGGGCTTCCCCAATCTAGCTCATGCAACCCAGCATCTACTAGCATTCCCTTGCGTTTAAAGCAAGTAGCACACCCACCAATGAGATTGTGTTGCTCTAGCACTAGCACCTTTTTGCCAGCTTTTGCCAAAGTTGCTCCACAAGTAAGCCCACCCAATCCAGAGCCGATTATCACCGCATCGTATTGTTGTAAATCCATAGTATTCCTTATATAGTTGTTATCAATCTTTAGGCATTGTCGTATCAAGAGTGCTGACATCAAGCCTTTTATCATTAAACGGAGCAGATTCTGCCTCATTAAGCTTTTTCCACTCTAGTGTAGGACCAAATAGCACATCGACTTTGATTTGCAAGAGATTGTTTTTTAATGTGGTCTTTATCGGATATACCTTGCCTTTATCAAAGCTATATACCTTGCCCACACAAGTATCATCACTCTTACAGCTCATTTCTAAAAACACAGAGCCTCGCACAGGGCGATTTTGCATTTTCTTATCAGGATTTTTAGAATCCACATCAGTATTAGGGCTTCCATCTTTTGTCCCAAATCCTACACCATACAGCTTGCCATTTTTCTCAAAGATTTCTACAAGGCTTTCTTTGCCTTTATCATTCTTTGGTAATACATAGATTCCATGTACTGCTGCATTCGCACTTATGCTCAATACACCAAATAAACAAAATGTTGTAAAAAGTTTGCGTATCATAATATGATCCTTTGTGTGATTAAAATTTTATTGCCTTAAACATGGCAGTGAAATTATAATTAAATATGAGTAAACTTAAATCCTAATTGTATTGTCAAATATTATTTTTATTTAATTAATTGAAGTCATCTTCACACAATAATTCAGCTTCAAAAAGAAAGGTGGAAGGTTTATATCCGCTAGACCTTGTGCTATCTTGTAAGGCAAAAGAAAGGTAGAGGTGTTCTCTCGCCCGTGTTAGGGCTACATAAAAAAGTCTTCTTTCTTCTTCTATGCCCCCAGATTTTGAGGCTAATTTGTGATTGGGGAATCTTCCATCCATTAAATCTACAACAAACACACAATCAAATTCTAACCCTTTGCTTGCATGCACACTTAAAAGATTCACACCATCACCTTGACCAAATTCGTTGCTACCAAGTGTCATGGCATTTAAAAAACTACGTAAATCCTTATAATTCTTACTAAGATTTTGCAAAATACTAAGACGATCGTGTATTCTTTGTTTAGTGTCCTCATATTGTTTTATATCTATGCTGCCATCTTTTGTTCTTGCTCGCTCTTTGCATAACGATTCAATATATTTTTTGTATAAATCTGTTTGCATAAGTTGCTTAAGTGCCACTTGTGGAGTATCAATATGCAAATTTTCTTTATAAGCTATGAAAAAATCATTAAAAAATATAGCTGCCTCTTTTTGAATCTTATAATGCTCAAATATAGGGTGTGATTGAAAATCTTTATGTAGCAAAGCATTAAATCGTCCTCTTTCTTCCTTGCGAAAAAAGTCATCAAACAATCCTGCACCACTATTATGTGTTTTTTTTGGATAACATTCTTTGTTTATATCTGGATATAATAAACCCTTTTTGCAATCATTATCTCCCAATATCATTAAGGCTTCAAAAATGTCTTTTGCAATGGAATTTCCAATTCCCTTTGCATGACTTAGGATATGGATATAGCTCATCATATCACGTGGATTTATCAAGGTATTACAAAGATATAACAAAAATTCTATATCTTTTTTATCAAAAAAACTTGCACTACCCTTTCTCTTACTATTGATTCCTAATGCTTTTAATGAGGCTTGCAAACCATCGGCACTTGAATTATTACGATAAATAATTGCAAAATCATGATATTGAAGGTCATATCGCTGTTGCATATCTTGTATTTTTTTAGCAATACCATTATATTGTGCAAATAAATCACCATATTGTAAGACAGCAGGTATATGAGCGATTCCATTCTTTACTACCTCAAGATTCTTTGGATAGATTCTAGGATTATTCGCAATGACCTTATTGGCTAACTCTAAAATATATTTGGTTGAACGGTAGTTTTTGCTTAGCGAAAAGACCTTTGCATGAGGATAATTCTTTGTAAAATTTGTAATAATACTAATATCCGCCCCATTGAAAGCATAAATACTTTGGTCATAGTCCCCTACACAAAAAAGACTTTTTGGATTCATTGCTTGAATGATAGAATCTTGCAAAGGATTGGTATCTTGATACTCATCACACAATACTTCAACATAAGGAATCTTTTTATTATTTTCTGCTTGCTTTAAGGCGTCTCGGTAATGAATTAATAAATCATTATAATCAGCATACCCGTATTCTTGCTTTAGATTCTCAAATTCCTCAAAAATTCCTTCATAGATTTCTACAAATTCAAGTTGTTCTGCATTTTTATCCATGAGCCAATCATAATAGTTCTTATTAACAACACTATTTCTAAAAAGCGAATAAGACTCATAGAGATATTGATAAGAATACGGTTTTTTATCAAAACCAAAGCTACGTCTGTCATAAATGCTCTTAAAAAGAATCTTTAGTTCTCTTGGCTGCTTCAGTGCTATTTTTGTGTGTTTTTTTAAATAGCGATATGCTACACTATGAAATGTCCCGGCTTCAATTTTGTTGGCAATCTGATTCCCAAAAATCTTTGCTACTCTACTAATCATTTCATGTGATGCTTTATTGGTAAATGTAAGTAGCAAAATTTCTTCTGGCTTAATTTGTCTTTCCAAAAGCTTTGCGATACGTCCTACAATAGTGGAGGTTTTGCCTGTTCCAGCACTAGCAATAATGAGATTATGCCCTAGCTCTGCATCACAAGCAATATTTTGTTCAACATTAAGATTCATACAAATCCTTTTTATAATCGCAGTAAAAATTTGCATTCATGCAAGAGCATGAAAACTCTATAATATATTGAATCCCATGTAGTCTAAAATACTTGCTATCTTGTATTGCTTACGATACAATTCTATCTAAACATTACATAAGCATGGGCAACTTTTGTTTTGTTTATTGTATCTTAGTGAGGTAAAAATTGAGAGATGATTTAGTGATTATTTATCCAGATGGTGGAATTTGCTCGCAAATTGCCTTTGTCGCATTAGGCAAAGCTTTTGAGGATAAAGGCTATAGAGTAAAGTATGATATAAGTTGGTTTCAGAATCATGGTAGAGCATTTTATAGCACAGACAAAAGCTATGATAAAGACTATGATATTACATTTGATATACCAAAGGCATTTCCTGATATACATTGTGAGATTGCCACTGATGATGAAGTACGATATTATAGACAGAGATATTTTGTTGATGATAATCAAGTCATTACTTATTCGCCACCGCTTTATATTGGGGGCTATTTGGGAAGATGTTTTCACGTGCCTTATAGAGAGTATTTTAAGCAACATTTTAAACCGCAAGAGCTACTCGCAAATGATGAAAAAGCATTGGCATTTCAAAATGTAGTACGACAGATTATAGATTCTAAAAGTTGTGGGGTACACATAAGACGTGGCGATTTGTCTCAACCACATCAAATTTATGGTGTGCCAACAAGTATAACATATTTTATTCAGGCTATACAGTGTATTCTTGCACAAGATAAAGAAACAAAATTTTATATATTTAGTGATGATATGCGATGGGTGCGACACAATATTATTCCGCACCTTGCAAACAAGAACTATGTATTATGCGACAATAATGGTGCTGATAAGGGATATTTGGATTTATATTTATTAAGCAAATGTAAAAGTATTATTGCTTCACATGGCTCTTTAGGAATCTTTGCAAAAATTCTCTCATCAAATGATACTTTACTGATTACTCCAAAGTATAATGAACTATTTCATGAACTAGATAATATCCTTATTGCTAATTGGGGAAATGCAACGGGGGGGGGGGGGCAACACGTTGCCTAAAACACAATCAAATATCAGATTCATTAATAAAATTCGCTTAAAAGCATATTTTTATTTACGTCGTAAATTATTACAAAAAGGATTGATTACATGATTCCATTCTTAGATTTACATAGAATCAATGAACGTTTTAGAAAGCAAATAGATTCTACAATACAAGAGATTTTGGATAGCGGGCGGTATTTGCTCGGCACTCACACTCAACATTTTGAAGAACACTTCGCCACCTATTGTGGAACAAAATATGCAATAGGTTGTGGTAATGGGCTTGACGCCTTACGACTCATTATAATGGGGTATGGTTTTGGTATCGGAGATGAAATAATCGTTCCAGCGAATACCTACATAGCATCTATTTTAGCAATTTCTGAAAATGGCTGCACACCTGTGTTGGTTGAGCCAAATATTGATACTTACAATATTGATGTGGATTCAATAGAATCTAAAATCACAAAAAATACCAAGGCAATTCTCATTGTGCATCTCTATGGGCAAGCCGTAGATATGCAGAAGATTTGGAATCTTGCAAAACATTATAATCTCAAAGTAATAGAGGATAGTGCACAAGCACATGGAGCCATTTATAATGGCAAAAAAGTTGGGAATCTTAGCGATGCAAGTGGCTTTTCTTTTTATCCGGGTAAAAATTTGGGTGCATTGGGTGATGCGGGTTGTATAACAACAAATGATGAAAAACTTGCCTTAAAAGTACGTGCATTATTGAATTATGGTTCTTATATAAAATATGAAAATCTCTACATTGGAATTAATTCAAGGCTTGATGAGATTCATGCGGGAATTTTAGACATAAAACTTCCTCACTTGGATTCTGATAATATGAGACGTAGAAAAATTGCAGCATTATATAGAGAACATATACACAATGATATGATTATTTTGCCACAAATTCAAAAAGAGGAACAACATGTATGGCATTTATTTGTTATCCGTACCAATAATAGAGAAAAATTGCAGCAATACCTTAAAGAACATGACATAGAGACACTTATACATTATCCAATTCCACCGCATAAACAGCAAGCTTACAAAGCATGGAATCACTTAAGTTTTCCTATTACAGAGCAAATCCACAAAGAGGTGTTATCACTTCCCATTAGTCCCGTTATGAGTGATAGTCAAGCACAAAAAGTTATTGATGCGATAAATAAATATCAATAAAGATTAAATTATCTTACATGTTATCGTTTGTGCCAACAATTTGCTATGCGATGAACTTTAATGCAAACCATTAAAATTTGATTACAAAAAGTTAGATTGTTTGCCTACTCCCACTTTTAAGCAAAAAGATTCTATATTGCAGTATACAAGTATAAGAAACTAGAAATATAGAATATTTATTTTATAATTAAATTATAACTGTGTTGCAATAAATTCAATAAGCAACAACAAGGGCGGATTTAAAGACTAATTGAATATGTATTTTTCTCTAAAAAATCTGTAGCATACACATTATACATCAAAGCCCAAATAGCAACAATGACATGGCATATATTCTTTTGTGTTGCACTATTCCTAATCTAGTTATTGTGTTTTGTGGATAAGAATTAAGATGCTTGCTATAAGACTGTTGCATTATGGCAGAAATTTTATCCCCATAAGCCTAAGCTTTGAGTACAATTATATTTTAGCTCTCTACGATAATCCGCTATAATAGAATCATCTATCTCAACTATTTTTAGGAAATCAAAAATGAATTCGAAATCACATCCAACTATTATCTTTGTATGGCTATGGATTAGTTTTGCATTGCATGGAATGCAAACACAGATATATGCAAAAGATTCTATACAAATTACTGATTTTATCGAGCCTATCATTGCAACATGGCTATATCAACAAACTAACGCAGATGTAGCACAAACCAATACCCCACACTCTAAACAGCCTCATGATTCTATACCGCATAATTCTAATAAAGCTCAATCCAATACCAATCAAAATTCTAATACAAAAGCCGATGATACACTCTCTTCAAGCACAGAATCAAAAAATGCAAATTTCACAAGTTTTATGCAAACACCCCAAGCACAGCTTATAGAGCTTACCAAAGCATATCAAAAAGAACATTTTACTTTTCTGACTACATTGGAAAATCTTGCCACCACGCAAGAACAAAAAACATTTGTGAGAAACTATGAGAAATTTTTGCGTATGATTCTCTTGCATTCGCTTGTAATATTCTATACTCAAGATGAAAGTATTATGCTTTATTTTCTACGTAATGAGAGATTATTGCAAAAAGGACAATGGGAATTTGAGGCAGCGATGACCTCTCCCCATGTCTCATCTCTAACACGCAGTTATTTGCGATCTTTTTTGCAATCCTTGCAAGATTCAAGTTTTCATACTAAAAAAGAAACATTCATAAAGAATTGTACACATAAAGAACAAACTTTTTTAGAATCTTTGCCATTCTATCAAAAGTCATGTGATGTAATGCCGTGGCAAATGGGTTATGTAAGTCCTTTTAGTAAAAAATATTCTAATTATAAAAATTGTGAAATTACGGCGGATTCTTATAATCTTGGACTTGGAGTTATAAAAAATGCTGATATGGCAAAAATCTATTATTTCAAGGCTTGTATGAATGGTAGCCAAGATTCATGCCACAAACTTTCAATTATCATAAGATAGCACACTATGCTGTAAGATAGAATGCCTATCAATATTGTCAGAATCTGTATTGCTAGAATATAAGATTCTCTACAACACAAAATTTTTAGAATCTTATATCATGTTGTTATCTTAATTATTGTTTTAGATTCTGTGATTATATTAGTCTTGCTAATCGTGGATTCTCTTTAAGCACCTTTTGCTATAATATCGTGTGTTGTAGCCGGTACTACAAATCTTTAACTAGCTACAAATATCACGGGGCTACAACTATCACGAGTCATAAAATCACAAGTCCTAAATCAATCACAAGTCCTAAATCAATCAAAGGAGAATCTATGCCGCAATTATCCTTTACCATTACTTCTGCCCCCCCCCCCCCAATTAGAAGTAACACAACCCTAAAAGCCTTTCAAGCCACTTTAGAAACCTATCTTACAAATCTAGCCAAATACCTAACCACAAACCAAAACGAACCCGCCATAGTCGCTAATGTCTTAGCTCCATTCTTACAATCTCTAGGACTAGATGTACGAGCTGCACACAAACAAAAAGGCAAAAGTGAAATCGACTTAGCCCTATTAAAAAATAACAATGTCGAGGTTATCATCGAGGCAAAAAAGCCAAGCAACAAAGAGGAAATGTTTAGCCCCACAAATGTAAATTGCCGCGCTTTGCATGAGTGCATACTCTACTACTTAAGAGAGCGAGATGAGAATCTTTTGACCCCAAACACCTCGCTAACATACATCATCATCACTGATTTTTATCAATTCTATATCTTTAAAAGTAGCGAGTTTAAGCGGCTTTTTGAATCTAGGCAAATCAAAAATCTTTATAAAAATTTCACCGAGAAAAAGGGGCTATTTCACACGAGTAAAAGCACAAAAAATGAGGACTTTTACTCTGAGCTTAAAAAGATTCTAAGCTCCGTTGGCTTCCTAGATTCTGTGCGAGATTCTAGTAAGCCAAGCAGCCCGCCTCATACAAACCCCCTTAATGCAAGCCAACCTCATACAAAGCAACCCCAAGCCAATCCCTCTCACACGAACCTATCTCAAGAAAACCCGCCTCAAGCAAATATTGAGGGCTATTGCTTTGATCTCCGCACCTTTGATAGCCTAAAGCCAAAAGACAAAGCCCACATCGCCACGCTTTTAAGCCCAGAGTTTCTCCATGATGAACGCACCCTAGACCCAAATGCCATAAGTGAGCCATTTTATAGAGAGCTTTTGCATATCTTAGGACTCACAGAAAAGGAACAAAGAAAAATCGCCATTGATGAAAGCCAAGAAAACAGCTTTGCAAAACATATTTTTTATAAATTAGAACAAAAGATACCAAAAGATTCTCTTTTAGATTCTATGATGAATCTTATCATCATTTGGCTAAACCGCATTTTATTCCTAAAACTCATAGAATCAAAGCTCCTAGAGTTTAACGACAATGATACAAAGCTATGCTTCCTTACCTCTCATAAAATCAAAGACTTTGCCACGCTAGAGCATCTCTTTTTTGAAGTATTGGCTAAAAATTACGATGAGCGTCAAAATGTCATAGACAGAGGTTTTCATTATCTGCCTTACCTCAATTCCTCACTTTTTAGCAAAGATGAGATAGAGACTAGGCTTCTTAGTATCGGTGCGCTTGATAGCAGTTTGCAGATAGCCTACTACCCACACACGATACTACAAGATAGAGAGGGCAAAGCCAAAACAGGTAAGACTACATTTTTAGCCTATCTCTTTGATTTTTTAAACTCCTATGCTTTCGGGCTAGAATCCAGCAAAAGAGATTCTATGAAGGACAATTCTATCAATAATGATTCTACTAATACAGATTCTACTAATACGGATTTTTGGATAGATACACAATCTCATAGCACAAACCCACAAACTACAGAATCTACAATCTACAAAGCACAATCCCACGCAGATTCACAAACCAATATGTATCAAACACACACTTCCCAAACTAATACTTCCCACTACACATCAAAGACTATTATCAAATCAAGCGTGCTAGGCTCTGTCTTTGAACGGCTTAATGGCTACAAAGAGGGGAGTTTCTACACCCCTAGCTTTATCACAAACTATATGTGTAAAGAGGCGATAGACAAAGCCGTGGTGGAAAAGTTTAACACACAATATGACTTTAAGGCGACAAATCTAGCCGAGCTACAAGAGGACATCAAAGATTCTATACGAAGTCAAAAGGACAAAACGCAAAAGGAGAGCACAAGGCAAGAGTTTAAAAAGACTTTGCTCTCTCTCACGCTGTGCGACCCAAGTGTGGGTAGTGGGCATTTCCTAGTCTCTGCACTCAACTACTTAGTCTTTATACATTGGCATCTCAAACTTGCCTTGCAAGGCTATGAGGAAAACTCTAAACGACATTCCTACGACATAGAGGATCTGCAAATCATCGATGATGAGATTATCCTCTTAGATTCTAGCTATAGCTCCATTAGCTACACCCGCCCAAAAGTTTTAAACAAAGCACATAGACTCCAAAAAGAGCTTTTCACTCTCAAAAAAGAGATTATAGAATCTTGCCTCTTTGGCGTGGATATAAACCCCATATCCTGCCACATAGCCCAGCTCCGCCTATGGATAGAGCTGCTCAAAAGCACTTATTATACGGATATAGAATCTAACTCCGCTATGCAAGGCAAACTAGATTCTACCACCCACCGCTTAGAAACCCTGCCAAATATCGATATAAATATCAAAGAGGGCAATAGCCTTGTCTCTTACTTTGACATCACACAGGACTTAAAGCACTATCCTAATATCAAAGTCAGAATCGAGGAATACAAAAAAGCAGTGAAAAACTATAAAGAAGGATTGTATGTTAGCAAACAAGACATCGATAGGAAAATAAAAGAGCTCCACATCGCTTTTAAAAACTTCTGTTTCCAAGATAAATTCAAATCCCAAATCCAAACTTTCCAAAAAGAATGCGACAAATACAGCGAGAAATACGGCAACCACCTAGCCAAAGACGATAAGAATCTAGCTATTTATGTAAGGGCAGGATTTAGCTTTTTTGATTTTGATGAGAGTGAGGCACAAAAAGATTTTAAAAAATTGCAAGATTCATACAATGCCCTTTTTAATTTAGAATCTAACAAGCCCTTTGAGTGGCGGTTTGCCTTTCCTGAAGTGCTAGATTCTAGTGGCGACTTTGTAGGCTTTGACATCATCATCGGCAATCCGCCCTATATCCGCCAACAAGAAATTACAGCATTAAAACCACATTTAAAACAAAAATATAGTGTTTTTCGTGGATTATCCGATATTTATGCCTATTTTTTTGAACTAGCTTTTCGTATTATCAAACAGGATTCTCTCTTTAGCTTTATCACTTCTAATAAATGGATAAAGGCAGAGTATGGCAAACCATTAAAAAGATTTCTGTTACAAGAAACCAACATAAACAAGTATATAGACTTTAGCAATGTAAAAGTTTTTGATAGTGCTAGTGTAGATGTTGGAATCATTGAGATTATCAAACGCAAGGCAGATAGTGATTCAGAAATTTGCACATCATATATTAATGCCACTCAACTAAAAGAATTTTCAAATGATGTATATTCAATAGTTACACAACACCACTCTGCTAAAAAACAATCACGGCTTACCCCAGAATCTTTTAACTTTGAATCCAATGACGAATACAATGATTTATGTATAAAATTGCAATCTTTTGCCATGAAATTTTCTGATATAGCCCAAATCGCAAAAGGCTCATCAAGTGGTAATGATGAAATATTTTTATTTGATTATATTGCAGATTCTGAAAACACAATAGAGGTTGCAAACAATTTTGGTCAATATGTGCTGGAAAAAGCTATACTTGTTCCATTTGTGTATGGTGAGGACATAAAACGCTATGAATACTGCAAACCCAGAAAATATTTACTTTACCCTTATGACGAAACCGAACTTATCACAAGTAAGGATATGCGTGTGTTATATCCGCTTGCTTGGGAATATTTACAAGATAAAAAATCACTGCTTATGCAAAGAAAAATAGCTACAAATGCTGATACTTTTTATCGATTTTCAGCACTACGAAATGCAACCACCTACAAACAACCAAAAATTATGATACCAGACTTACTTAATCACGCACGATTTGGATTTGATAATATTGGAATGTATCATAATGCTGCGATTCACAATGTATCATTGAAGGAGGGCTTTATAGTATTAGAAAAGTTAATTTTAGGAATCCTTAACTCAAGTCTCTTTTGGTTTTTTATAAAACAATCAAGCCAAACACTAGGAAGTGCCATAAGACTTATGCCAAGCTACCTGAATTATTTTAGTTTCCCAAAAATAGATTCTACTAATCAGAATCTATCCAATGAGATAATAGCCCTAGTCGAGCAAATCCTAGAATCTAAAGCCAAAGATTCCGCCACCGACACCAGCGAGTTAGAATCTCAAATTGATAAATTAGTGTATAATTTATACAATCTCACAGATAAAGAAATACAAATCATAAAGGACAACAATGATTAAAAAAATCTATAAAATTCATTATAAAAGCTTTTGTGATAGCGATACAAGTGGTATTGATTTAAAACAAATCAACCTAATATGGGGTTATAATGGGCAGGGTAAAAGCTCTCTGGTGCAGTTTATTAGAGAAAAGATAGAAGCAGAAAATCGCAACGAGATTTTTGAATATGAAAGAAATATAAAACTTTTTATTTATGATGAATTATATAGAAGAAATACTTTGTATATCAATGAGGATTCGAACGAGGGTTTTAGAAGTTTTTATGGGGGAGAAAACATTAGAGGAATCATCAAAGATAAAAAGATAATTTTAGATAAAATCAAAAAAGTTGAAGACAGAATAAATACAAGAAAAGTAAACATCAATGGTCAAAGTGCAGAGATAGACACATTAAAAACAAAAATTGCAAAAGAAACTAGAGAAGTATTAGAAAAAATCGACCCAAAGAAATATAAAACTCCACAATCTTACACAAAGGCACATATCCAAGATGAATCTTTTGAAAACAGCACCACATTGACTACCCAAAACCTTGCAACAAAAGAAAAACAAACTATAAACGATGCACCAAAAGCCTTAGACCACTTTATTTTTGACACCATTAAAAAAATAGAACAAGCCGAGCTACAACTATCAGAAATGCTAAAACAAACTCCACAAAACCAAGCCATTGAGAGATTCAAACAAGATAGAGAGCTTGAAAATATAGCAAAACTAGCAATAGAAATCAAAAATAAAAATCCACATTACAATGAAAAATGTCCATTATGTGAGCAAAATATCGCTACAATCAAACTTTGGGAAAATTTGGAAAAACATTTTAACAAAGAATATGAAAGTTTTATAGAAAGATTGAAAAAAGCCAAAGAATATTTTGAAAAAACAAATATAGAAATTCATAGCTTTAAAGCATGGCTAAATAATAATATAATCCAAACCAAGCTATACATCAAACAAGATGATGGTAATATAGATGAATTGCGACAAAAATACCTTATCGCTTCAGAGAACCTACAAAAAGACATAGACACCATTATAAAAGCAATCAATAAAAAGAGTGAAAGTCCAAATACTAGCGACATAGAATTAAATCTAAGTGAAAATTTTTCAGATTCTTTAAGCACAATATTATCAGATGAATTAAAAACAATGATAGACTATCATAATAGGGAACAAAGCAATTATACCCAAATAGTCCAGAACAATATCAAAGAAATTCAACAACACTTTATTGCAAAAGAAAAAGAAGTTTTTAATGAGATGAATAAAAAAAGAAAGCTACTAAAAAAACACAAAGATAGACTTGAAACTATTAAAGAATGTTTGGCAAATAAAAATCAAGAGTTAGATGAGCAACTCAAAAAAATCGATGAGAGCTTTACAATGCTTAATGGTGATTTACATAAATGGTTTTTTAAAGAGATTCGATTTGAGAAAATCGGCGATAGCCACTATAAAACACAAAGATTAAATCACAAAAAAGAATGGATAGATTGTAAAAGTGGATTGAGTGAGGGAGAAAAAACAATTATTTCAATCATTTATTTTATAAATTTTTATCTCTCATCTCGGGAAAACCTACAAGAATGCCCTATTGTAATCATTGATGACCCTATTACGAGCTTGGATTCTCAAAATAAAGATAAGATAAAAAATTATATTTTTAACAAAGTCTTTAACCAACCAAGAGGACAAATCTTTTTATTATCTCACGATAAACATTTTATTTATAAAATGAATAAAAGGATTAATTCAAGCAATGTTACAAAGAAAAAAAGTATTTTTACTATTACTAAAAAAGAATTAACTTCTAGTCTTGTTTCTATTAAAGATTCTGAATTGAAATTAGAAAACGAAATAAAAGAAATATATGAAAAACTTCAATCTTTCTTGGATAGCGACAACATAGACAACACACATATAAAATCACTACCAAGAGAATTGCTTGAATCCTTGTTTGCCATAAAATACGAAAATATTGATAATTTTACAGCGTGTTACAATAAAATCCTACAAGACTATGACATTGTAACACAATATACAGCCGATGACATACAAGATATGAATCATAATAAACACCCCACCAATAATGATGAGATAAAAAATAAAATCAAATTTGTTTTAGAAATAGTAAATAAGTGCATAAAGCCAGATTATGCAAATCCACAATAAACCCAAGTCATTGCAAACATGGTAAAGAATCTATAAATACAGAATCTAACCAAGCTTTGTGTGATATAATCGTAGCCCTAGTCGAGCAGATTCTAAAATCTAAAGTTAAAGATTTTGATAGCAATACCAGCGAGTTAGAATCTCAAATTGATTCTTTAGTGTATAGATTGTATAATTTGACACAAGAATAAATAAGAATCGTTAAGGAGGATTCGCGTGGTTAAAAAGATTTTTTATAGCTATTCTCATAAAGATAAAGCATATCTAGAGAAATTACAAACACACATAAAACCTATCATCAAAGAATACGATATAAAAGAGTTTGTTGATGAACACATCAGAGGTGGTGAAGTATTAGATGAAAAAATTATGACAAATATTCAAGAATCAGACTTAATCATATTATTAGTAAGCCCTGATTATCTTGCTTCAGAATATTGCCAAAAAGAAATGAAAATAGCAATAGACGCCCACAAGAGTTTTCCTATTATTGCAAGAACTTGTGATTGGAAAAATACTTCATTAAGAGATATAAAAGTAATGCCTCAAGATGGAAAACCTATAATAGACTATGATAATGATGATAAAGCTTATCAATACATAGCACAAGAATTACGCAAAAAGATACAAGATTCATTGCAAATTATTATATGTAATGAGGGATTTAGTAAAGATCTTGAAAAAATTGATTTTTTGCACCCAAATAAAGCAAAAATAACTCTAGCAGATACTTTTGTGTCTCCAAATATACGCTCAAGCAAAGATGAACAAATAACTATTAAGGAAATTTTAGAGAATGAAAAATATCAAGAAATCTTATTTTTTAGCCCCTCTTACTCTGGTAAAACTACCATTTTAAAACACATATATACTTTATTGTTACAACAAGGGGTATATCCACTGTATATTCAAGGTAAAAAGATTGTTAAAACCAAATATTTTGAGGAGGATATACGAAAATGTTTTGATGTGCAATATAAAGGGGATTTTGAGATATGGAAAAAGACTCAAATAATTTATATTTTGATTGATGATTATCATCACTCTATTGATGATGATTTTATTGATTATCTAAGAAATCATTATAATAATACAAGAATCATAGTTACTATTGAACAAGAGGAATATTTTTCTTTCTTTAAAGATTTTCCACAATTTAGCACTTTTTACGGATTTGAATTAAGACCATTTGGCAGAGAACAGCAAGAAAAAATAATCAAAAAATGGTTGTTGCTAAAAGATGATAATGTGATAGATTTTTACAATAAAGTCGATATTACTGAAAAACACATTAACGAAATCGTGTCCTCACAAATTATCCTGCCAAGATACCCTACCAATATTTTGCTCATTTTACAGACTATTGATAGCAAAAACAATGATATGCGAATCACAAGCTATGGGTATTGCTACTTTGCTTTGATTTTAAACTACTTCAATAAAAATGGCATTACCCAAGAAAACGAGATAGATTCTAGTGTTAATTTTTTACAAGAATTATCTTATGACATCTTTAATTGCAAAGAAGCCTACACACAACAACACTATAAGAATTTTAAAAAAGAGTATAAAAATAATTTTGTTATTAAAGATTCAACTTTAAACAGATTAGAATCTAGAGATTATCCTATTTTGCATATTGATAAAGAGAGTGAATTGGTAAGATTTGAGCAAGATTTCATTTATTATTATTTTTTAGGGAAGATTTTATCTGAAAAAATATCAAAAGAGGATATAGAACTTTTCTGTGAAAACATACATCAAAAAATATATATGTATATCATTGTGTTTATTATTCATCACTCCAAAAATATGGAACTTATTGAGGAGATTATTTTACGATGTATGCTGGTTTTAGATAAAACACAAGAGGCGAGTTATTTGTTTGATGAAACACATAATTTCATAGCCAAATTAGATATACCCAAAATGATTATGAATGCTAAGAGTGTTGAAGAAAATAGGGCTATGGAGAGAAAAATACAAGACAGCAATGCTGATATAGAAGACACAGATGATGAAATCAACAATGAAGTTTATAAGGGAATGAAATTATCAGAAGTGTTAAGTCAAATCTTAAAAAATAGGTCAGGTTCTTTTAAAAAATCAAGAATCAAAGAAATCCTAGATGCCCTAATAAGCATACGCTTACGAATCAATAAAATGATATTTGAAGTGTGTGAAGACAAAGACTTTGAGAGATTCATCACCCAAAGCCTCAAAGAGTTTTTCAAACACAAAAACCAAAAAATATCTGACGAGAAAGCACAAAAATTCGTCAAGCGATTGGTTAATATAGCAAGCATTGGTAGTAGTCTTGAAATCGTGAATGTCACCTCATTTTTAATCTATGCTGATAATATCATAGAGGATTTAGAAAACCTCATAGAAACCGATAAAAAACCCTCAAGAGAAATTATTTTATTTTTAACAAGCATCAAAGAGGGATTGAGAGAAAAGCATTTCAAACAATTAGAAAAAATGATACAAGAATATAAGAATAAAAAATATTTCTTTGCCGTTCAAATATTGTCTTATTCCTTGCAGCATTATTTAAATACGCATTCCACAGACAATCAGCTTGAACTTAAAATTTGCAAATTACTTGAATTGCCGACAGTTAATAGGGCTGCAGATACATTATTGTTACAACACAAAAAATAGGACAAATCAGTATTATAAACATTGCAAATTTTAAGGGGTTATCGTATGCCAAATTCTGCAGACACTGTCAAGCAATTTTTTGCCAATATAGACAAAGCACAAGCAGAGATTTGGCACACACTTTTCCCCTATCTCCCCGCTACACCAGAGAATCTCGCCCAGATACAGCCCCGCATACGAACTAAGAGTTTTCTACCCAACGAAGAAATACCGCCAATCCTAGAGTTTGACATCACGCCCAATCACCCTCTTGTGCTTAATACTTTGCGATTATGGCGACTTGCACAATACCACCTCCACTTTACCAATATACCAAATATCACGATTAATCAAATGTATTTGGATATAGGCAATGACATACAAGATAATAGATATGAACGTAAAACCCTTGGCAAATTTACCTTTAGGGGCTGTGCTTTTACAGAAATCACTATGGGGCTATGCGATTTTGAGGAACTCCACTTTTATAACTGTATTTTTAAGGGTAAAGTGGATTTTGCAGATTGCCATTTCCAAAAGCTAGAGTTTCAAAACTGCGTGTCTGAATCTAGCATAACTTTTGATAGGGCAATCTTTGAAAACAAGGCTTTTTTCATACATTCTACCTTTAAAGATAGTGCAAGTTTCCGCCACTCTCAATACATGCAGGGAGCAAACTTTTCTCAATCTATCTTTATGCAAAAAATCGATTGCACGGAAGTGAGATTCCAAGATTTTGCGAACTTCACGCATACCACTTTCAAAGACTACGCCGATTTTAGTCAATGCGAGTTTGAAAAAACTGCTAACTTTTATGGGGCAAAGTTTGAGAAAGCCCCTAATTTTTCACAAGTGCAGTTTAAAGGAAGCTTGAATGCTGTGAATATGGACTTGGACTTTGGCTTTACGAATCTAAAAGAGATTATTAGCGGTGAGTTTAAAACACACAACAATATCGCCCCGCAAAAACAAGGCTGTTTTCAGAAAATCAAACAACGGATTAGCGCTAAACTCAAAAAAGAACAGGCAAACGACAAAAAACCCACAATCACAAAACCCCTAACCCACTTTGCCAACGACTTCCGCGACTCTTTTAGAATCTTTAAAAATGCTTTGATTAAAGCAAACAACAATCTTGATGCCTCGGAGTTTCACAAGCTGGAGCTGTATTGCAAAGAAATTGAACTAGGCGAAAGCCCCAACAAGCGAGGTATTCAAGCACAAAGTGAAGAAGATGTGAGAAAAAACACAAAGCCCTTTAAAGAATCTATAGATTGGTTTCTCTTGAGATTTTATAGAAAGTTAAGTGAGCATCACACGGATCTCTTGAGGGTTTTAAATAACCTTATACTTTTGATTGCTTTATATGCTGGGTTTATTTATATTGGTAATTTTGAGATTGATGATGCTAAAACTTCTAGCATATCGCAACAATTATCACAAAATATAGAATGTCTTAAAGATTCCATAAGGGAATCGTCTTTTATCCAAGAATATAGCTTATCCTTACAACTAGTGCTTATAATCCTTTCGATATTGTTTGTGGCATTTGCAATATACTTAGTCTTTAAACTCAAACTTTTAATTCATATAAAAACCACTTTTAAGATTATCCTTGCAGGTATAATGAAAGATTTTTGGCTTCTTTTAAAAATACTAAGTGTCATTTTGTCGATATTTTGTATAATTACCTTCATTGTGCTTCAATTTGAAACAAATAATCGCTCGTCTATCTTAGTCAATATTTTCGGATTCTGCTTATTTATCATCTTGTATCTATGGCTAGTCTGTTTAGATTCCATATTTTTACGATATATTGTTGTAATTGTAGCCTATATCGTAGCTTCTGTTACCTTGGGTGATAATATTGCGATTTTGAATCCCCTTCTAGGAAAACTAACCAGCGATAAAGAACCAATTAACGACCCTCTTTTTGCAACCATTACCCTCGCCTACACTATCCTCACGCTCCTCGTGCTTTTCTCTCTCCAAAAAACCGCACGTAAAAACTCCATAGTGCCAAGCTAACCCTCTCGCTATAATCTTTTAGAATCGCACAAAATCAACAAATCCATACAATCATCGGACAAAATGTCCGCTTTTACTCATTTTTTCTAGTAGATAATAGAATCAATAATCTCAAGAGTATCATAGAATTTAGCGACTTATCCTCATAAGATTCTGCGTTTATCCAACAAAACAAAATACAAAAAAAAGAATGCAAAACAAAGTAAAATGTAGGGTAAGTGGTTATGAGATTGTCTCAACCACGATATGAGCCAAAACCAAAGTGTATAGAATCTACATAGCGGGTATTATAGCAAGGTTTTGCTAAGTTTGCTGATAATCCTTGATGCCTCTGTATATGGATTATGCTAAGATATGGGTTTTAGA
>CASFZH010000037.1 GCA_949299115.1 uncultured Helicobacter sp.
TCAAGGACAAATGATTTCAACAGTTAATAACATTTCTGTAACTCAAGTTAATGTTAAAGCTGCTGAAAGTCAAATTCGTGAAGTGGATTTTGCTCAAGAGTCTGCGAATTTTAGCAAATTCAACATCTTGGCACAATCTGGTAGTTATGCTTTAACTCAAGCCAATGCTGTTCAACAAAATATTCTAAGACTTTTAAGCTAGTTGATTTTTGTTGCTCTAGTTTAGAAAGACTCAAATCTTTCTATTTTTTACACCTCCTTGCTTTTTTCTTTAGCCTTTGGCTAAAGAAGCTTGGTTTTGTATATGGCATTAACACATGAGCATTTATGTGTGTATACAATTTCTTCATATATTTTTATAAATCCGTATTTTTTTAGATATAATTTCAATAGTTTTACATAGAAAGTAGAGGTGATAGAATGCCCGGCATTAAAGTAAAAGACAATGAAACATTTGATGAAGCTTATAGAAGATTTAAAAAACAAGCAGATAGAAACCTTATTGTAACCGAATGTCGTTCAAGAAGATTCTTCGAATCTGCAACAGAAAGACGTAAAAAACGCAAGATTAATGCAAAGAAAAAAATGCTCAAAAGATTATATATGTTAAGACGCTATGAATCAAGGCTATAAGCAATTATTTTCCATTATTATCCACGTTATCAATCATACTATATTTTAAATATAGTCTATTTTCTTACTTTAAATTTATTATTGTTGCAGTAATTCATTTTTTTGTATATTTTCTTCTGAAGAAGGTAATTGAATAATATAAGCATCTAAAAGATTGCAAGATTGATTATTCCCAAGTTCGCAGCCTTTTTTGAAATATTCGACAGCCATAGCAATGTTTTTTAAAACGCCATTGCCATCTACATAAGCTAATCCAAGGTGCAAACACCCTATACCTTCTCTATTGTCGCATATCTTTTTATAAAGATAGTTTGCCATTTCATAGCTGTGACGCACCCCCAAGCCATCATAATAAAGCATCGCGAGATTATAACAGCCACTCATGCTATTTTTATCGCATGCTATTTTATAGTATTTTTTTGCTTTTTTATAATCATTCAACCTTTGATAACTAAAACCTAATTTATCACAACCTTCCTTATGATTATTGTTACAAGCCTTTTGTAAATACGGAAGAGATTGTGTGTAATTTTGTACTTGAGCATAAAGCCACCCCACAAATTCACATTCTGTACGAACATTGCAAAAACTTAATTCTGGGACACCACTATTCAAAAGTGCTTCACAAGATTCTAAATGTGAGTTTGCACACTCTACTATTGCCTTTTTCTTTTCTTTATCTGTTATAACTCGTTCCTCAAATTCTGCACATAGAGGTAACATAAGCAATATATGCAACAATATATAAACACTACCTTTCACACTAGATTCCTCATAGTAAGCTTAGATATGATTATAATGTAATTTATAATTAACTACTAATTAATTATATTGCAATGCCATAAAAGCATAACGTAATTTATATCTATTACATATATGGTATCGTATCATTATATCCAGACTCCATAAATCCCCTTAATCGTAAAATACAGCTATCACATTTCCCACATGCGATATCTTCTCGCTCATAACATGACCACGTGAGATGCAATGGAATGTTATATTGCACAGCGAGTTTCACTATTGCAGTTTTATTAAGATGTATGAGAGGTGTTTGAATTGTTGTTTTAATTGTTGTTGCTCTACCATCATTAATAAAATCTTGTGCTTTCTGGATAAATTTCTGTGTGCAATCTGGATATCCGCTATTATCATTTTCTATTACTCCAATAAAAATAGATTCACATTTCTCTTGTTCAGCAATACCTCCTGCAATAGCAAGGAATATTCCATTTCTAAATGGCACATAGGTAGCTGGAGTTTGTTTGATATTAGCATGTCTCAAAGTTGTGGTTGTATTGTAGATATTTTTTGGAATTTCAATCCCAATATCTGTAAGAGCATTATTTCCTATACTTTTAATAAATGTGGTATCTAAGCAATATTGTTTGGATACCCCTAAATCATCACAAATATTGTAAAAACACTCGCGTTCTTTGTTTTGTGTTCTTTGTCCATAATCAAAATGTAATGCCACTATTTCATCATATTGTTTTTTTGCCAAATAAGCACATAATGTGCTATCCATGCCACCGCTGATAATACATAATGCTCTTTTTTTCATAATTATCCTTGCAAATATCATTGAAACTATAAAAAATCATGCAATGTATTAGCTTGCATAATCCATTTTCGCAAATTATCCCAATCTTCTTGCATAATTAATGTTTTTGCGTAAGAGAAATGATATTCAAACTCTTTGAGTGCATTAAGCAAATGATTACGATTATGTTTAAAAATATCACCCCAAGTAATTGGAGAGCTATTGGCAAGTCTTGACATACTTCTAAATCCTCCACCAATAAGTGCTAAAATATTTTCAGGCTCTTCTTGAGACAACACAGTATTAGCAAGTGCAAAGCTCAAGACATGTGGGAGATGAGAAATATAGGCAATGTGCTTATCATGACTTGTAGAATCCATTTTTATAATTTGCATGCCAAGACTTACAAAAATTTCTTTCGCAAAAGCCACCTGAAACTCACCGCTTTCTTGTGTATCTGTTAAAATCAGAATCTTATTTTTAAATAAATTTTTTTGTGCCGCCTTTGGTCCACTATGCTCCGTTCCGCTCATTGGATGTGCTCCAACATAATTTTTTCTTATTTTAGAATCTATACTATGATTAATGGGAGATTTTGTGCTTCCTAAATCAATAATTGTTTGCGTAGTCGAAAGATTTGTAAAATCATTTATAAGGGGTGATACAAAATCAAGTGGAATCGCTATGAAAATTACATCGCATTCAGCAATCTCTGTTTTATTTACACATTCATCAATTAAACCAAGTGATAAAGCTTGCTGTTCATGCAATGGTTTGCTATCAAAACCCAATATTCTTTTAAACATTTTAGTTTCTCGCAATGCCAATCCAAGAGAACCACCTATTAAACCCAAACCAATAATACCTGCCTGCATACTATTTCCTGAATACAAGATGACAAACATATCTGTTAGTTACATCATATTGTAGCATATTAATGCAAAGTTGTTTTTTTGGCATTTAAATCAACATAAATCTTAGCACTTCTTATATAATCTAAAATCTTTAAAGTCCATTTAGATTCTAAAAACTATAATTTATCGCATAGCTACTATATACAATCTTATGTCTTATTGCACAAACTATAAATATCTTTAAAGAATCCATAACATTAAGTAGTTGAAAAGATTCTAAATGTCATATTTCCTACTCATATAAACAAGAATTTCAATATTTTTTACTGCACAAATGCAAAATATAAATCAACTTACATAAAACTCAAAACTGACGGTATACAAAAATATTTACTTAAAACTTCAAGTAAGGCTTAAGATTACATATCATTACTGGTAGCAAGATAATTTGTTGTAGTGAACTGTTCATACATTTCATTATAAGAAAGAATCTTATATAGCCTATTGTGTGGTAGAATCCTGTAAATTAGCATATTTTTATCTTTAAAAAAATACCAAAAATCTTGGAAATATGTCCTCGTATCTATATTACAACCACCAAATTCAAAAGTTACCATATCAATAGCTTTATTCTGAAACATTACTGTTGCTCCATGCAACACATCTAGTTCATGCCCCTCTACATCTATTTTCAAAAGATGAATATGATGAATATTACGAGAAAAACAGTATTCATCAAGAGTAATAATTTGAACTTTTTCACTTTTCGTAAAATCAATATTAAAATGCTCCAATCTACGCTTTGTAAGAGAAGCAAGCCCAGAACCCTCATTATTATAATGGAGCATTGATTGTTCTCGTTGCTTACCAAGACCAACATTATTCAATATAACATTATCAGCCTTGTGATAACTATTATAAAGTAAAGTAAACGTGTATTGAGACGGCTCAAAACAATGGATTATGCCCCCCCCCCCCCCGTTATATATTTCAAACACATATCCAAATACTGCCCCTGATTAGCCCCAACATCAAAAATACAAAAAGGAGGTTGTGTGTGTTTCTTCAAAATATCTAAGATAAATTCCTCACCACTTTCTAGCACACTACTGCCAGAACCAATGCCAACGGAACGGAGTAAACGGTTAATTTTATTTTCAATCCTCTGTGGATTAAACTTTGTAAATATCATGTATCCTCCAAGCCCTATAACTTACATTTATGCTTATAAGAAACCTAAAAAATTATGACTTACGTTTTTCTGTAATCTCTTTTGCAATATTGCTTGGCACCTCACCATAATGATCAAATTCCATGGTATATGTTCCACGACCTTGAGTAGCAGAACGCAAATCCGTGGAATAACCAAACATTTCAGCAAGAGGCACAAAAGCATTGACGATTTTTAATCCCATTCTATCATCCATAGAATTAATTTGTCCTCGCCGCCTATTCAAGTCACCAATAACATCTCCCATATAATCTTCGGGCACTTCAACTTCAACTTTCATCATAGGCTCCAACAACACTGGATTTGCTTTTCTGCAGGCATCTTTAAACGCCATAGACCCTGCAATCTTAAATGCCATTTCTGATGAATCTACTTCATGATAACTACCATCATAAAGAGTAACCTTGCAATCTACAACAGGATAACCCGCCAATACACCGTTTTGCATTGCTTCTTGAATCCCCTTGTCAACTGCTGGTATATATTCTTTTGGAATTACACCGCCACTAATCTCATTGATAAATTCATAACCGCTACCCGCTTCTTTTGGTTCTAGCTTAATATGAACATGTCCATATTGCCCACGTCCTCCAGATTGCTTAGCATATTTACATTCTTGAGTTACACTACCTCGAATAGTTTCACGAAATGCAACTTGTGGTTGCCCAACTTCTGCCTCAACTTTAAACTCTCTTTTTAACCTATCTACGATAATTTCTAAATGTAGCTCTCCCATACCACCAATAAGAGTTTGTCCTGTTTCCTCGTGAGTGCTTACCCTAAAACTAGGATCTTCTTCAGCCAATTTTCCTAATGCAACTGCCATTTTTTCTTGATCAGCCTTTGTTTTTGGTTCTACAGCGATATGAATAACAGGCTCCGGAAATTCCATTCTCTCTAATATTACAGCATTCTTATCATCACACAACGTATCACCAGTTAAGGTTTCTTTTAGTCCAACAAAAGCACAAATCTCACCTGCATATACCTCTTTAATATCCTCTCGTTTATTAGAATGCATCTTGAGAAGTCGTCCTACTCTTTCTTTTTTGCCTTTTGTTGAGTTATAAACATAACTACCCGATTCTAACATGCCACGATACACTCGCACAAATGTCAACTGTCCAACAAAAGGATCTGTCATGATTTTAAATGCAAGCCCCGCAAATTCACCATCGTCAGTAGATTCTACAAAAACCTCTTCATTAGTTTTTGGATTTACACCCTTAATTTCTGCGACTTCAGTAGGGGCAGGCAAGTAATCAACAACTGCATCAAGCAATGTTTGCACCCCCTTGTTTTTAAAACTAGAGCCACACAACATTGGGATAAGACTCATATTTTGACAACCTATTTTAATACCCTTTTTAATCTCTGCTTCACTAAGGATCTCGCCGCTAAGATACTTTTCCATCAACAACTCATCTTGTTCAGCCGCAGATTCCAAAAGTTTTTCACGGTATTCATTTGCTTTATCAATCAAATCTTTTGGAATATCTTCTATGTCATACTTTGCACCCATTGATTCGTCATTCCATACAATAGCTTTCATTTGCACCA
Source organism: uncultured Helicobacter sp. (assembly GCA_949299115.1). GTDB lineage: Bacteria > Campylobacterota > Campylobacteria > Campylobacterales > Helicobacteraceae > Helicobacter_A. Next base: position 5,822 of record CASFZH010000037.1, read on the forward strand.
AATCTATCACACCCTTGAATGAATCTTCGGCACCAATAGGAATACAAACTGGTACTGGATTTGCCTTTAATCTTTCTTTAATTTGTGATTCAACATTATAGAAATTTGCTCCTATTCTATCCATTTTATTAACAAAAACCATTCTTGGAACACCATACTTATTCGCCTGTCTCCAAACCGTTTCGCTTTGTGGTTGTACACCACCAACAGAACAAAATACGGCAATAGCTCCATCAAGCACACGCATAGAACGTTCAACCTCAATCGTAAAATCCACGTGTCCTGGTGTATCAATCAGATTAATTTGGTGATCTTTCCAAAAACAAGTTGTTGCAGCAGAAGTAATTGTAATGCCTCGTTCTTTTTCTTGCTCCATCCAATCCATAGTAGCTGCACCATCATGCACCTCACCTATTTTATGGCTAACACCAGTATAAAACAAGATTCTCTCTGAAGTAGTTGTTTTACCAGCATCAATATGTGCTGCAATGCCAATATTGCGTATTTTATTAAGTGGAGTTTTTCTAGCCATCTTAAATCCCCTTGATTACCATCTGTAATGAGCAAAAGCTTTATTTGCTTCCGCCATTTTATGCACATCTTCTTTCTTTTTAAACGCTGCACCTTTATCATTAGCTGCATCCATTAACTCATTTGCCAATCTTTCTATCATTGTGCGTTCATTTCTCTTACGTGTAGCCTCTAAAATCCATCGAATTGATAAACTTTGCTGCCTTTCTGGTCTTACTTCTACAGGCACTTGGTAGGTGGCACCACCAACTCTTCTGCTTCTCACTTCAATAAGTGGACGAACATTTTCTAAAGCTTTTTCAAAAATCTCAATCCCCTTTTCATTATGTTTTTCCTCAATCTTTTTGAAAGCAGCGTACATAATTTTTTCAGCAACACTTCTTTTGCCATCATACATCATTTTATTAATAAATTTTGTTACAACTTTATTGCCATAAATAGGATCACCTAAGACCTCCCTTATTGGGGCTTTTCTTCTTCTCATTAAAATTTTCTCCTTTCAAAAACTACTTAAATCTTTATCAACATTATAAAAAATTGCTACTATATCACTCACTTGCAAAAATTAACTTCTGCTTCATATCATTATAGAATTATAGATAGTTTTTTGCCGTATGGATATTCATAAATACTTGATTTTACAAAAAATCGTCAACAGTTTTATGCAAATCCTTAGTCCATTCTTTTACATACACAATATAAATCTCTGCGAAAGTAAAAAGAACAAAAAAGATTTGGAAATTGTTTTCTACAATTTTACTTTTTTGCATCAGCCTTGGGTCTTTTAGCACCATATTTGCTACGAGAAACGGAACGTTTTGCGACACCAGCAGTATCAAGAGCACCACGAACAATGTGATACTTAACACCGGGTAAATCTTTTACACGACCACCTCGTACAAGCACAATGGAGTGTTCTTGTAGATTATGTCCTATACCAGGTATGTAGCTAATTACTTCAAACTTGCTTGTTAATTTAACCTTAGCTACCTTCCGAATTGCGGAGTTTGGTTTTTTTGGAGTTGTGGTATATACTCTTGTACAAACTCCTCTACGTTGTGGGCATTCAACCAATGCTGGTGATTTTGTTTTTTTGATAACCTTTTTTCTTTCTCTACGAATCAACTGATTAATTGTTGGCACACATATCCTTTACATAAAATTTTACAAAATCCTTCGAATTATACTAAAAAAATGTTGAGATTAAACTTATAGGTCATCCTTATTGTGTTTAATCACAACTTTTCGATTTTTGTACAATCCAGTCCCAACGGGAATCATACGTCCTAAAACAACATTTTCTTTCAAGTCCTCTAAAAAGTCCTTTTTGGCTGCAATACTTGCCTCTGTCAACACTTTAGTGGTTTCTTGAAAGGAGGCAGCCGAAATAATCGAATCGCTACTAATAGCTGCCCGCGTAATACCTAATAATACTGGCTCTGCAATAGCAGGGCTACCACCAAGTTTCAATATTTTTTCATTTTCTTCACGAAAATGTCTGCGACTTACAAGATCGCCATCTATAAATCTTGTATCTCCACTATCTACAATCTTTACTTGCCTTAACATCTGTGAAACAATAATTTCTATATGTTTATCAGCAATACTTACACCTTGCCTACGATAAACCTGCTGAACCTCACTCACAATATACTTGTGCAACTCTTTTTCTCCATTAATCCTTAAAATATCATGACTACTTACCATACCATCACTCAATATTTCTCCTGCATGCACAAATTCTCCTTCACGAACAAGAATCTGTTTTGACTTATCCACCAAGTATTCGCTTTGTTTGCCATCATCAGCAGTGATTATTAGCCTCTCTCTTCCCCTTATTGCTTTTCCAAAGCTTATATAACCATCAATTTCTGCTAAAATTGCAATATCTTTTGGTTTTCTCGCCTCGAAAAGCTCTGAAACACGTGGGAGACCCCCAGTAATATCTTTTGATTTAATAGTGGCTTTTGGAACTTTAGCTAAAATATCAGCAAGCTGCACTTCCACACCATCTGATACCAACAATACGCTTTTTGGCTCTAAATTATAAACGTGTTCCTTGCCTTTAGAATCTACTATAGTAATAGAGGGTTTATATCCTTGTGGGATATATTCCTGCACTGTGAAAGATTTAATATGAGTTTTTTCATCTTCTTTTTCAATAACAGTTGTACCAACAATAATATCATTGTAGCTTACCTTTCCTGCTTGATCTGCTATAACCAAAGTATTATAGGCATCCCATGAAGCTACTATGGAATCTTTGTCACTATTCTTACTGACAATTTTTGTTGTCTTTTGAACTTTTTCATTATCTTTTATCTCAATTTTAGAACCTCTTGCAATATAGTGTCTACAGGCTTCTCTATCATCAGAATCAGCAATAACTGCAAAAAGTCCTTTTTCTTTAACAACCATACCCGGCACAACATCCCTATATCGTTCAAGCTCATCAGAAATAAGGCGATAGTATTTTACTACACCGCTAGCATTTGCCTCAATATCCTGTGCCACCGGCTCATTATCATTAATATGCAATACACTTGCATATGGTATCCTATTGGGGATATTCCATCCATCTTTAATAACATCTGCGATACTTCCCCCATTTTTAACTTTATAACCAGTCTCATGTGGAATATAGATTTTACCCTCAATCTTACCGATAACACCAGCCAATTCTCTCGGAGTTGCAATATCGCTTTTCTTTAATTCATAAGTTTTTTCACTATCTGCACCCTTAAGTTTCAAAATAACTTTATCATGAGTACTTACGATATTTAGTACACCATCAAATGGTGCTTTGATTTTTGGTTCTACTAAGAGTACTGACGCATTTCTCCTATTCGATACGATATTTTTACCTTCTCGATTGGTATAGGTTTGAATATTATAATATCTAATAAAACCTTCTTTTTTCGCAACAACATCAGTTTCCTCTTGGTTACGACTCGCTGTCCCGCCAACATGGAATGTTCTAAGTGTAAGTTGTGTACCTGGCTCTCCAATTGATTGTGCCGCAATCACTCCAACTGCATCTCCCGATGCACTCATTTTACCTTCACCCAAATTTAATCCGTAACATTTTGCACATATACCCTTGCGTGCCTTACAAGTTACTGGAGTGCGTATACTAACAGAGCGAACGCCGGCACTTTTAATTTGTTCTGCAATCTCTTCATTGATAAGCCTGCCCTCATGCACCAACACCTCATTACTAATCGGATCGTAAACATCTCGTGCCGTAACGCGTCCAACAATTCTTTCTTGCAATGGCTCTATCATTTCATTACCAATTGCAATATCAGTTATATCAACACCCTCATGTGTTCCACAATCCTCCATAGTAATCTTAACATTCTGGCTGACATCAATCAATTTCCGAGTCAAGTATCCAGCATTAGCAGTTTTTAAAGCCGTATCTGCCAATCCCTTACGCGCACCATGCGTTGATGTAAAGTATTCAAGAACATTTAATCCCTCTTTAAAATTTGAGATAATTGGAGTCTCAATGATACTGCCATCTGGTTTTGCCATTAATCCACGCATAGCAGACAACTGTCTAATTTGTGTAGCACTACCTCTAGCACCGGAATCTGCCATCATATAAATTGGGTTAAAACCTCCTCTATCTTTCTCAATAATCTCCATCATCTGCTGTGCCATTTTGTCATTTGTTTCTGTCCAAACGTCAATGATTTTATTATATCGTTCTTGCATTGTTAATGCACCCTGTTCAGCTTGTATCTGAATTTCTCTTACAGCTTTCTTTGATTCTGCAATCATACTATCTTTAGAATCTGGAATAATAATATCCGCAGCTGAAATAGAAACTCCTGCTTTCGTAGCGTATTGAAAACCAAGATTTTTAAGATTATCTAAAAAAGTCGCCGACATACCAATGCCACCTTCTTTATAGACACAGTCAATAAGATTTGAAATGTCCTTTTTCTTTAAAATTCTATTCCACAAGTTTGGTAAAACAAAATCAGGCAAGATAGATTTCAATATCATTCGCCCTGCTGTTGTTGTAATCACATGTCCATTAAGTACAACACGTATACTACTATTAATGTCTAATTCACCAAATTCAATAGCCATGGCAATTTCATTAAAATTAGAAAATAATTTATGTTCTCCTTTAGAATCTGGTTTTTCAAGACTCAAATAATAAAGCCCCAAAACCATATCTTGACTGGGTACTGCAACAGGCTTACCACTTGCTGGCAAAAGAATATTCATGGAGCTTAACATAAGAATCTTGCATTCTGCAATAGCCTCCTTAGATAAAGGAACATGGACGGCCATTTGATCACCATCAAAATCCGCATTAAAGGCAGAGCAAACCAAAGGATGCAATTGAATGGCTTTTCCATCAATTAACTTAGGATGAAAAGCTTGAATAGACTGCTTATGCAAAGTTGGTGCACGATTAAGCATAACGGGATATCCCTCAATAATCTCTTGCAAACATTCCCATACTTCATTTGATTTTTGGTCAATCATTTTTTTAGCTTGTTTGATTGTTTTTGCATAACCTTTCTCCTCAAGTTTTGCCAGTAAATGCGGCTTAAAGAGTTCAATAGCCATATTTTTAGGCAATCCACACTGATCCATACGTAAATTTGGTCCGACGACAATAACGCTACGTCCAGAAAAATCCACACGTTTACCAAGTAAGTTCTGTCTAAATCTACCTTGTTTGCCCTTAATAATTTCAGATAATGATTTAAGTGGTCTTTTATTCGCACCCTTTACTGCATTAGAATTTCTTCCATTATCAAACAATGCATCAACGGCTTCTTGCAACATTCGTTTTTCATTGCGTACAATAATTTCTGGAGCATCAAGCTCTATAAGTCTTTTTAACCTTTGATTACGATTAATTACTCTCCTATATAAATCATTGACATCACTAACTGCAAATTTCCCGCCATCAAGAGCTACAAGAGGACGTAAATCTGGTGGTAAAACGGGTAAAACACTAAGCATCATCCACTCGGGACGATTACCAGAATTCAAAAAACTTTCAACAACTTTCAATCTTTTTACTAAAAGCTTTTTCTTGGCTTCTGAATTTGTAGATGCTATACCATCTTTCAATGACCGCAATAACTCCACTAAATCGAGTTCTTCCAATAAGTCTTTTACTGCTTCTCCACCCATCTGTGCTACAAAGCCTGTTGGCTCAAAGCGACCATTAATATTCTTAAATTGTTCTTCATTTAAAACGTCATATTTCATAACTTTTTTCGTAGACTCATTATCATAAAAAGCCTCGCCAGGATTCTTTACAATATAAGCCTCATAATATAATACACGTTCCAAATCTTTCATTTTTACACCCAAAAGTGTACCAATCCGACTAGGCAAGGAACTAACATACCATATATGTGCTACAGGCGTTACAAGATCAATATGTCCCATTCTTGAACGGCGAACTTTGGCTGTCGTTACTTCAACACCACATTTTTCACAAACTATATCTTTATAACGACCTTTTTTATATTTACCACAATGACATTCATAATCTCTTGTAGGACCAAAAATCTTTGTGCAAAACAAACCGTCACGTTCAGGTTTCAATGTTCTATAATTGATAGTCTCTGGCTTCTTAACTTCTCCTCTACTCCAAGAACGAATGGTCTCCGGACTTGCCAAAACAATTTGGAATGAATTAAAATCTTTTGGTCTATCCTTTTCATTTTCGCTAATTTTCAAAGGTTCATTATCATTGTATACATTCACATCAAGTGCAAGGGATTGCAATTCTTTTGTTAAGACATAAAACGTTTCTGGAATTGCAGAATCACCAATAGGAAATCCTTTGGTTATAGCTTCATAAGCCTCTCTACGTCCATTAACATCATCTGATTTGATAGTAAGCATTTCTTTAAGTGTATGTGCTGCACCATAGGCTTCTAACGCCCAAACCTCCATTTCTCCAAATCTTTGCCCACCAAAAAGTGCTTTTCCACCAACTGGTTGTTGGGTAACAAGAGAATATGGACCGGTGCTTCTTGCGTGCACTTTTTCGTCAACTAAATGGTGTAATTTCAACATATACATATAACCAACGTTAACTCTTTCTCTAATCTTTTCTCCCGTTTTTCCATCATAGAGCTCTGTTTTTCCATCCATGTCAATCTTTGCCATTCTAAAAAGCTCATCAAATTTCTGTTGAGAAATGCCTTCAAAAACAGGGATAGCAAACTTAACGCCGTTGCTCCAATCTTTCGCATATTCTAAAATCTCTTCCTTAGTTGCTTTCTCAAGAGTTTGTATAATATCTTGTTGTTCATTCACTATTTTTGCAATCTCAATAAGTTTATTTTTTAAGTCAATGCTAAATTGGTATTGCGTATCCTTAAGTTTTTGCTCAATTTGTTCACCAAATTTTTTTCCAACAAGGCCCAAATGAACCTCCAGAATCTGTCCAATATTCATACGACTTGGAACACCCAATGGATTCAAAATAATATCAACTGGTTCACCATCTGGCGTATATGGCATATCTACTGCAGGAACAATATTGCTAACAATTCCCTTATTACCATGTCGCCCAGCCATTTTATCACCAACTTTTAACTTACGTTTTGTAGCTATATAAATCTTCACCAACTTCACAACACCATTTGGCAAAATATCATCTTTTTCAAGAATAGCTAACTTATCTTCATGTTCAACACCCAAAACCCTCTTTTGTTCTAAAAAATTATTTTTGATTTGTTCATATCGATTCTGAATCTCTGCAGAATAGCTTTTAATAAGAGTGTTTAGGGCAAAACGGTTGATATCCTCTAAGGCTTCTTTAGGGATATATTCACCTTTTTTAAATTGTTTATCATGGACTTTTGCCTCTGCATTTAAAGGCTCTCTAGATAGCATATAAGATATACGCAACATTTCTTCTTTATTGAGCATTGTCAAACGTTCATGATGCTCAATATCAAGGTTTGATTTCTCCTCTTCATAAGCCCTCTTTGCTCTTGCATCTTTTTCATAGCCCTTTTTAGTAAAAATCTTTACATCAACAACATAGCCCTCCATGCTCTGAGGACAATACAAAGATTTATTAACCACATGACCAGCCTTTTCTCCAAAGATAGCCCTCAACAATCTTTCTTCAGGAGTTGGCTTGACATCTCCCTTAGGAGTTACTTTCCCAACCAGTATCATACCTCCGGTTACATAAGTACCAATTTTAACAATCCCACTTTCATCAAGATGTGCAATATCCTCCTCTCTAACATTTGGTATGTCAGAAGTAATCTCTTCAATACCATGTTTTAACTCTCTTGCTTCAATTTCTTTTTCATATATATGAATTGAAGTAAATGCATCATCACAAATTAATTTTTCACTTACTACAATAGCATCTTCAAAGTTATATCCATTCCAAGGCATAAATGCAACACGAATATTTTTGCCTAATGCCAATTCACCATTATCCATACTAGGACCATCAGCAATAATTTGTCCAGCCTCTATTTTATCTCCGACTTTCACAATCGGACGTTGTGTGAAACTTGTGTTTTGGTTGGTTCGCATATTCTTTTGCATAGAATAACTATCAATATAAGCACCATTTTGATTTTCGCCCAAGATATAGATGTTTTTTCCATCTACTTTTTCTACGATACCGCCTTGCTTTGCTTTAATCGCTTCCCAAGAATCTCTTGCAATAACACTTTCAATACCTGTTCCAACAAGTGGAGAATCTGGTTTTAAAAGAGGTACAGCTTGCCGTTGCATATTTGACCCCATTAGTGCACGGTTAGCATCATCATGCTCTAAAAAAGGAATTAAAGAGGCTGCAACCCCGACAAGCATACGTGGACTTAAATCAATAAGCTCCACATCGTCTGTTTTACGCAACGAAATTTCACCACCACAACGTGTTTCAATAAGGCTTTCAATAATTCTCCCATCAGAATCTAATTTAGTACTTGCAGGAGCAATTACTTTACCATCTTCTTGTGTTGCAGTAAGATAGACAACTTTATCAGTTACTCTACCATTTACAACTTTTTTATAAGGTGCTTCAATAAATCCCAATTCATTTACTCTTGTATAAGCAGAAAGAGTGTTAATTAACCCGATATTCTGTCCTTCTGGTGTCTCAATGGGACAAATCCTACCATAATGTGTTGGATGTACGTCTCTTGCCTCAAATCCCACCCTTTCTTTTACTAAACCACCTTCACCAAGAGCAGACAATCTTCTTTTATGCGTAATTTCTGATAATGGATTTGTTTGATCCATAAATTGTGAAAGCTGTCCACTTGCAAAAAATTCCATAATAGTGCTAGTAATCATTTTAGAGCTAATCAAATCATGTGGCATAATATTATCAAATGAGGCTTGTTGGGTAAGCTTATCTTTAATAGATTTTTGCATTTTCACAAGTCCAGAATGCAATTCATTTGCTAACAATTCACCTATAGCACGTATTCTCCTGTTCCCCAAATGGTCTCTATCATCAATTCTACCTTTACCATTACGGACCTGCATAAGATATTTTACTGTTTCAATAATATCTTCATAAGTTAATACAGTAATATAATCTGGAACTTTGATATTAAGCTTATGATTCATTTTCATACGTCCAACACCGGTCAAATCATAACGGGATGGATCAAAAAAGAGTTGCTCTATGAATTTTTTCGCTACTTCTTTTGTTACAGGTTCGGCAGGCCTCATAACCTTATAGATTCTAATTGCTGCCAAATCATTTTCATCATCAATCTTTTCGGTTTGCCTAATAGCCTTAAGACTCTCCATATCTGCGAGAAATGAATTAATAATAGAATTATCATAACCTGGTGCAGTATCATGAATGATTCTAAATTTAGTAACATTATATTCAAATATTTTTTTAAGATTTGTCTCATTCAATGGGGATAATATATCAAGAATAACCTCACCTGTTTCATCATTTACAATCGGCTCAGCAAGATAAGAAGACACAAGATTTTGAATAGGAAACTCAACTTTATCATAACTTATGTTGCGTTCTGTTAAATCCCTAATTCTCTTATTATTAAACCTTTTTCCAGAAGGCAAAATAACTTGTCCCTTATCATTTTTTAAATCATATTCAAGACTTCCTTCTAAATTGGTTGGATCAAATGGAATAAAGAATTGACCGTTCTTTACAAAAACGTCAAGTATCGGATAAAACATTTGAATAATTTGTTGTTTACTATATCCTAATGCCCTAAAAAGAATAGTAATAGGCATTTTCCTCCGTTTGTTAATCCTAACATACATGATATCTTTAGCATCATATTCAAAATAGAGCCATGCTCCCATATTAGGAATAATTTGTCCATTGTAAATAAGTTTATTTGCAGAAGTATTAGACTCTTCTTCCTTAAAAATAACACCTGGACTTCTATGCAACTGGTTTACAACAACACGTTCAACACCATTAATAATAAACGAAACCCTATCAGTCATTAATGGAATCTCTCGAACATACACAGTTTGCTCTTTTATATCTTTGATACCAACTTGTTCATTTTTTTCATCTTTATCCCACAACAACAAACGAATTTTAATTTTTAGTGGTATCGAATATGTTAGTCCACGAACCATAGTTTCTGAAATAGTGTATTTTTGTTTACCAAATTCACAACCAACATATTCTAAAGTTACTCTACCACCAGAATCTTGTATCGGAAAAATAGACTTTAAAACCTTTTCTATTCCGCTTTCTCTTCCATCACTTGAATATAAAAAAGAATCATAACTCGTCTTTTGAAGCATTAATAAATTTGGAACATCAAGTTCCTTTTTGCTCTTAGAAAAATCAGCCCTTAGTCTTGTGTTTGTTAGCCTTTTACGCATGATACAACCTTTTATCTCCGAAAGATCCAAATACTCTCTACATTTTATATTTATCTATACAATGTAGAGAGTATTTGCAATGTGATTTAGAAGACTAAGTTTTTCTTCTAAACCCAAAACATAAAAACTACTTAATTTCTACTTTAGCACCAGCATCTTCAAGTTTTTTCTTAAAGTTCTCAGCATCTTCTTTACTAACACCCTCTTTTAAAGTATTGGGTGTTTTCTCAGTTGCATCTTTTGCTTCTTTTAACCCTAATCCGGTTATTTCTCGCACGGCTTTAATAACATTAATTTTATTGGCACCAGCATCAACCAAAATAACGTCAAATTCAGTTTTTTCTTCAGCTACCGCACTACTATTACCAGCCACTGCACCAGCTACAACAGTCGGCGTAGCACTAACGCCAAATTTTTCTTCAAAAGCTTTCACAAGCTCTGACAATTCTAAAACCGATAGGTTACCAATGTAATCTAATATTTCTTCTTTTGAAATAGCCATAATCGCTCCTTATTCTTCTTTTTGTTTTTTTAAATTACTTAATCCTGTAACAAAATATCTTACAGGTGCATTCCAAATTGACAACAACATGCCAATAAGCTCATCTCTAGTGGGTAATTTAGATACTGCAAGAATATGTTTAGAATCTACAACATCATTATCAAAATATCCAAACTTCACACTAAAATTTTCTGCATTTTCTTCTTGAAATTTACATACAATTTTAGATAACACAATTTGATCGTTAGACCAAATATAAATATTTGTATCTTTAAGGTCAACTTCCAAGAAACCTGCTTGCTTTAAAGCAATAGCTGCCAGTTTATTTTTAATGACTTGCACACGGATATTAGAATCTTTCGCAATTTTACGCAAAGATTCTAATTGTTTAACTTGCAGTCCTCTATAATCACAAATTATCATAGCATTTGCTTCTTTAAAACTTTGCGTTAAGTCTTCAATTAAATCTACTTTATCTTGTCTTGTCATTTTTCCTCCTTTCAGCTACTCAACCTATACGGGGTAATTTTTAAGCTTAACGCCCCAGTAGTCTTTAGCCCAAGATTAAAACTGCGATTGTTGAAATCTAACAATTATCAATTTATTTTCTGGCTATTTAACATCCATAAGTTCTTGTGAATCTATTTTTATCGATGGACTCATCGTGAGCGAAAGGCTACTTGAACGAATATATTTTCCTTTTGCTGTACTTGGTTTTAAACGATTAATCGTTTTTATCAGCTCCACTAAATTATCCAATAATTTACCCTCATCAAAACTTACCTTACCAATAGGACTATGAATATTGCCTTTTTTATCAACCCTAAAATTCACCTGTCCGCTTTTTGCGTTTGATACAGCCTTAGTAATATCTGCCGTAACGGTTCCAGTCTTTGGGTTTGGCATAATCCCTTTTGGACCCAATATTCTACCAACCTTTCCAACAAGAGACATCATATCAGGCGTTGCAATTACCATATCAAAATCAACATTGCCATTCTTAATTTGCTCAACCAAATCCTCATCGCCTACAATATCTGCACCTGCATTTTTTGCCTCGTCAGCCTTTAATCCTTTAGCAAAAACAGCAACTTTTACTTTCTTTCCAATACCATGTGGCAACACAACTGCACCACGAATCATCTGATCTGCATGTCTTGGATCTACTCCTAAACGTAATGCAACTTCTACAGTTTCATCAAATTTTGCAGATGCTAAGGTTTTAACAACACTAATAGCAGTACTCATGTTATAAATTTTATTATTATCAACTTGCCCAGATAAAGCTTTTATTCTTTTTGATATTTTTTTTCTCATTACAAAATCCCCTAATCTATTATCTCAATACCCATACTTCTTGCACTACCCGCAACAATCTTTTTTGCCTCTTCTATGTCTGAAGTGTTTAAATCTTCTAATTTTAACTTAGCAATTTCTTCTAGTTGACTTTGGGTAAGTTTGCCAACCTTATTTTTTAATGGATTATCAGAACCCTTAGCAACTTTTGTGGCACTTTTAATCAAATCAGTGACAGGAGGTTTTTTAGTAATGAATGTAAAACTTTTATCTTGATAAACTGTAATAATAACAGGAATATTAAAATTTCCCATATCTTTTGTTCTTTCATTAAAAGCTTTACAAAATTCCATAATATTTACACCTCTTTGACCTAATGCCGGACCAACTGGAGGTGACGGATTAGCTTTACCAGCAGGAATCTGTAATTTTAATTCACCAATAATCTTTTTTGCCATTTTTTATCCTTGCAAAATTATTTTAAAGAGTTTTTTCAACTTGCACATCATTAATTTCTATGGGCGTATTGCGACCGAAAATTGAAACATTAAGTTTAAGTTTTTTTGTTTCCATATCATAACTCTCCACTACACCAGTGAAGTTAGCAAAAGGTCCATCAGTAATTCGAACAATTTCACCAGCAGTAAACGATACTTTAGGTCGCGGTGCGGGTCTATTTTCAATCTTATCCAAAATATTATGAATATCCGCATCACTCAATGGCGTGGGCTTTTTGCTCTCTCCAATAAATCTTCCGACTCGTGGTAATGATTGAATCAAATGCCATAATTCTGTGTCTAAATCAATATGCACAAAAACATAACCTGGATAAATACTTTTTTGTACAGTTTTCTTTTTTTTATCTTTAATTTCAAAAACATCTTCCGTTGGAACAACTATAGCTTTTAAGCGATGGCTAGCATTATTCTGTTCTATAAGATTTTCAATTGCTTTTTTTACAGACTGTTCGCTTCCAGAATATGTTTGTATAGCATACCATTGAAATTCCATAGCCAAATTCCCTAATTAATAATATAAAACTACATTAGACAAAGTATAAAGGAAAAATATATCAATAATTGCTAAAAACAGCGTAACCACAGAAACCACGATTACAACAGATATAAAAGCAGTTTTAATTTGCTCTTTTGTGGGAAAAATGACCTTTCCCAATTCGTCTCTCGATTCTTTATAATACTTTTTTAATTTCACTTTTAATAGCCTTCAAAATACATAATTATCAAAAAATGGCAGGTCAGGAAGGATTCGAACCCTCAACACTCGGTTTTGGAGACCGATGCTCTAACCATTGGAGCTACTGACCTTCCCCAAATTAAGACCAATTGAATCATATTATGACTACAATATAATTCAATAAAATCTACAAAAAACTAGCTAGTTTTTAATTTAACTTCTTTATGAATTGTGTGCTTATTAAGTCTAGGGCAGAATTTTTTAAGCTCCAGTTTTTCTGTGTTAGTTTTAACATTTTTTGTTGTGCTGTAATTAATATCACCACACTCTGAACATTTTAGTCCAATTTTAATCACATTACCTTTTGCCATACCCAACCTTATTCAATAATATTGGTTACTGCACCGGCACCAACGGTCTTACCACCCTCACGGATTGCAAACCTTGTTCCAAGCTCTAACGCAATAGGATTCAATAATTCCACAGTAATTTTTACATTATCACCTGGCATAACAAGTTCTGTGCCTTGTGGAAGATGAATTGCTCCAGTAACATCGGTTGTTCGTACATAAAATTGTGGACGATAATTATTGTGAAATGGTGTATGACGTCCACCTTCATCTTTTGTAAGAACATAAATTTCAGCTTCAAACTTCTTGTGTGGTGTAATTGATCCAGGTTTGCATAACACCATACCTCTTTCTACTTCTTCTTTTTTTGTTCCTCGTAACAGAACACCAACATTATCTCCCGCTTCACCTTGCTCCATCTCTTTACGGAACATCTCTACACCTGTTACAGTGGTTTTTTGAGTATCTCGGATACCCACTATTTCCACTTCATCACCAACTTTCACAACTCCTCTTTCGATTCTACCTGTTACAACGGTACCTCGACCAGCAATTGAAAACACATCTTCAACTGGCATTAGGAATGTTTTATCAACATCTCTTTTGGGAGTAGGGATATATTCATCAACTGCTTTCATAAGATCAAGAATTTTTTGTCCCCATTCTCCAACTTGTCCAGCTTTTGCTTCTTCTAATGCCTTAAGAGCAGAACCACCTACGATTGGGGTATCATCACCTGGAAAATCATATTCATTCAATAAATCTCGAACTTCCATTTCTACCAATTCAAGCAATTCTGGATCATCAAGCATATCTTGCTTATTAAGAAAAACAACAATATATGGAACTCCTACTTGCCTTGACAAAAGAATATGTTCCCGTGTCTGTGGCATTGGTCCATCTGAAGCAGAAACAACCAAAATAGCACCATCCATTTGTGCTGCACCAGTAATCATATTCTTTACATAGTCGGCATGACCAGGACAATCAACGTGGGCATAATGTCGATTTTCTGTTTCATACTCAATATGAGAAGTTGCGATAGTAATACCCCTTTCTTTTTCCTCAGGTGCATTATCAATATTATCATAATCTCTCAACTCTGCAAGACCTTTTGTTGCTAAAACTGCTGATATAGCAGCACTTAGGGTAGTCTTTCCATGATCCACATGTCCAATTGTTCCAACATTGACATGTGGCTTATTCCTACTATATTTCTCTTTAGCCATGGCTATTCTCCTTCATAAATTAATATTACACAACCATACAATGTGAATCTCAATCCGTAATGTAAAACTAAACTGGAGCCCACAAGCGGGATTGAACCGCCGACCTCTTCCTTACCAAGGAAGTGCTCTGCCACTGAGCTATGTGGGCAATTAACACAAGAACAAAATCTTGTTTGCATCAACATAGTATACAATTTCGAAGTGGAGCGGGAAACGGGACTCGAACCCGCGACCCTCAGCTTGGAAGGCTGATGCTCTAGCCAACTGAGCTATTCCCGCACAACTTTATTGTAATGGTGGTGAGTCGTGGATTCGAACCACGGAAGACAAAGTCAGCAGATTTACAGTCTGCCCTCGTTGGCCACTTGAGTAACTCACCATGCCACAATATTTATTTATTTTAATATTAAAACCAAGATTCTGTAACTAAAACAAAAGAAAAAATCTGGTTGCATTCAAAAACCAAAAATATGGAGCTGGTTAAGGGACTTGAACCCCCGGCCTGCTGCTTACAAGGCAGCTGCTCTACCAACTGAGCTAAACCAGCATAATGCACACACATATGATATTAAGGTAAGACGGTATTATACATAAAAACGCTTATGTTGTCAAGATATTTTGCTAAATTCTTTGAAAAAGAATAACAAAATGAAGGCAAAATCTCATGTAAATAAAATAAACAATTCTTGTGCAATAAAACACACAAACCATAAAATATTGACACAAAAATAGCCATGTCTACCATTAAACCCTTGATTGGATATATTCAACATCCTCATCACTATCTTCTGATATTTGATCATTCACAAGTGTTTTAATAATCACAAAGCTATTGTTTCCAAAGGATACACTATTGACAAAAGTCTCTAAATCACTTTTAGCCTTATTTGCAAATTCCTTAAATGCTATTTTATTTTTTCCACTCAATTCACTACGAGCAGTTCTGATTTGACCAAGCGGGTTAATAGGCTTATTGCTTCTATATACACCAAAGTGCAAATGTGGTCCGGTGCTAAGTCCTGTGCTACCTACATTACCAATATAGGTTCCCTGTCTTACATATGTGCCTACTTTGGAATTTTTAGCAATTTTGCTCATATGAGCATAAAGAGTTTTAATGCCTCCTGTATGATTGATTTCTACAACCTTACCATATCCACCTTTTATCCCAGCAAAGCTAATCCGACCTTCTCCAGCTGCATAAATGGGGGTTCCACTCGCAGCAGCATAATCTACCCCATAATGTGGTCGTGTATATCCTAAAACGGGATGTTTGCGTCCAGAAGAAAATTTAGAACTTATCCTACGATATTTAACAGGTGTCATTAAGAAAAAACTTGTCATTTCTTTACCATTAATATCATAATAACGATTTTTATATCCGAAAATATAAGAGAACGTTTTGTTCGATTCAACCCCAATAGACTGAATCTCCGGAATTCCAATCGGTTTGCCTAAACGATATTTGCGAATATAAGTCATTGCAATTCTGTCGCCTTTTTGCACAATACGTTGAAGTTTATATGCTGCAATAAACTCCTGATTTAATTTCGAGTCTTGCGTGGCACTATATAATGCACTAGAAGGACCGCCGCCATCTTGAATTTTTGCCACAACCTTTTGCTGTATCTCTAACGACAAAATAGGAATAATTGCTATAGCATATTGTTCTTGCTCAAAATTATAAAAAATTCTCACTTGGGTATCCGAATTAAGTGGTAAAAAGGCTTGCAACATCTTCCCATGCATATCACGTAAAATAAAAACTTCAGAATCCGTCTTAACATCGGCTATTAATTCCTTATCCTCTGCAGATAAGCTATAATAGATTTTTTCCGGAATTTTATTTTTCACCAAGAATCCTAAAAGCGTTGATCCATATTCCCATTTATACTGTTCAGCATAGGTTGCATAAAACTCCCGTTTTTTCTCTGTCTTTTCTGAAATATCAGATATTTTTATATCAGTTGTTATCTCATTAGAATCAATAGTGGTAGCGGCTTGGTTCTGAATGATATTGGGTTTATCATGCAATGATTCTAATTGCATATTAGCGAACAACATCACTACATTAATAATACATAAACAGCAGGACACACAAAACTTAACTATATTCATATTCACCAAAATTAACTCCTTATACACAGAAAAATATTACAATATTCTAAATAATTTATGATAGAATCAACATACGGTATTATATTTGCTATATAAAATTCAAGGGAAATTATATCCTTATTTAATATATAATTATTCAATATTTCAACCCAAATACAAGGTTAAATATGCGAGATTGGATTTATCCTACTCTAATTTTTGTTGTTTTTTTATATGCAATGGCATTTGTGTTGTTTTACACATATAAAGGGCAAACTTCTTATAGCGGAGGAAAGTCAAGAGGGTCAACAACCACTTTAGAAAAATTTCGGTCTGAAATAAATAAAAAAATACAATAAAACTATTGATTTTTCAATGAAAAAGTCGATGTAAACTATAAAAACCATTTTTAATGTAAGGAGACATTATGAGAATTGCTAGTAGTGTAACGGCTTCAGTCCAACAAACTCAAATAAGAGATAGAAATTATGAAAAAAATATAGAAAGCAAACAAAAGGAAGAAAATATTGTCAGTTTAACTGACAAATCTCATGCTGATAGAATAGCCCAAATAAAAGATGATATTAAAAATGGGATATATAAAATTGACTTAGCAGCAACTTCAGAAAAAATGGCACACAATTTGCTTAACTTATAACAAAGACATTCTTTGTTATATTGTTAAAATAATGTTTTAAGAAATCATGAATATTTAATTCTATATATAGAATCCATAGTCTTCTTAAAACACGCATAGCAACACTATGCAAATTCAATATTAAAGATTGCATTCTAGCACTAGAATGCAATACTGCAAAGTTCTGTCTGTTCATTATTTAGGGTTATGATATGATACAAACAGATTTATTACATGAGCACTTAGAAAACGCAATTAGTAAACTTCATCTTTTAATTACCTTTACACAAGAAGACATTGAAGATATTAAACAAGCTAAGCACGATAGTATATTTAGTCGTAATAATGATAAGGTATGCATAATCAAGGAATTTGAAATAGCAAAAAATATGATTGATAAAGAAATGCTTACCCTTACGCAAAATAATCCTCATTTGAGTCTTACAGATATTTTAGATGAAAAATCAAACCTGCTTTTATCTAATATGCGAAAAACCCTTGAGAATCTAAAAAAAATCAATACACACTATGCACGTATGGCATTTGCTGTAAGTGAATTTTATACATCTATTACCGACAAACTAATACCACGCGAAAAAGCAGATTATAAAAGTCGAGTGGAACAAAGTCAATTGCTTAAAGTGCAAGCATAATTCTAAGGAGAAAATATGGGCGGCATACTATCTTCATTACACACAAGTACAACAGGACTACATGCACATCAATTAATGGTTGATGTAACAGGTAATAATATTGCAAATGCAAGTGATGAGTTTTACACAAGACAACGTGTTATTGTTCACCCAGAATCTCCTCTTTACTTCCCAGATTACAATCTTGGCCGTGGTGTAAGTGTTGACGCAATCCAAAGATTACATGACGAATTTGTTTTTTCTCGATATTCTAAGGCTGCAACAGAACACAATTTTTTTGATACAGAATTTACAACCTTGCGTGAAGCAAGTACTTTTTTTCCAGATGTTGAAGGAGTGGGAATCTATAATGATTTAGAACAATATTTTAATGCATGGAAAGACATAGCCCAAAATCCCAATGATACTGCACAAAAACAGGTTTTGGCAAAAAATGCAATGATTCTATCGCGGAATATGAATGACACAAAAGAAAAACTTCTTATATTACAACGTAAAAAAAGCGAAGAGGTAGAAGCTCAAATTAATGACGCAAATAAACTGGGACAACAAATTGCAGATATTAACAAAAAAATGAAAGAAATGGAAGACAGTCTCACACTAAAACAAGCCAATGAATTACGTGATAGACGTGATGAATTGGAGTTCAGATTGCGAGAAATTTTAGGAGGCAATGTCTTTAAAAATAAACTTAAAGGACACAACCTTGTTAGCTCACAAGTAGCAGATTTTGATGAAGACTATAATTTTACTATTGGACATGGATTCAGCATGATTGATGGGGCAAATTTTCACCCTATTATTCTTAATAAAACCAATAACGCAGCTGGGCTCAATCGTCTTTATATACGTGGTTATGATTTCAAAGATGTAGATATTACAGATCGCATGGATGAGGGAAAAGTGGGGGCATTAATTGATTTATATAATAATGGTTATGAAGGCACAAAAGTAGGGAAGCTACAATATTATATGAATCTGCTCGATAGTTTCGCTAGAGGGCTTATTGAGGCAACAAATACTATTTATGCCCAAAGTGCAACTGATGAAGTTAAAAGCGACATTTTAGAGATTACAAAAAATGAAGCATTAAGAGACACTAATTATAATATTAAAACCGGTAAATTTACGCTTTACGCCTACAATGCAAACGGCAAGGTTCTGGCAAAAAAAGATATTATTATTGATGTGCCAACAACCATGCGCGATATTGTAAAACAAATCAATGCAAACACAGATGACAATAATAATAATAATGCTTTAGATGATTTTGATGACTTTTTTACCGCATATTACGATGATGAAGCAAGACAATTTAAAATCACTTCAAAATATCCAACAAAAGGGCTTTATGTTGGATTAGAAGATCATGGCACAAATTTTACTGGTGCATTTGGTATCAATAGATTTTTCTCCGGAAATGACGCATCAAGCATTAATTTAGAACGAGAGTATCGAAAAGATTCCACAAAAATCCGACCATGGCTTATGCCCACAAAAGGAAATTTTGATATAGCTAACATGATGCAACAATTACAGTACGAAGAAGTCGAATTTTATCAAAACAAACTTGACAAAAAACACATGAAACTTAATGAATTTTATCAGCTTACAACAGGTGCAGTTGCCAACCAAACACAAGAAGTAAAAATCACGCTTGATACAAAAAAAAGTGTATTGGAAGCAATAAAAAAAGAACATTTAGCAATTTCTCAAGTAAGTGTTGATGAAGAAATGGTAAATCTTATTAAATTTCAAGGTGGATATGCCGCCAATGCAAAAGTAATAACAACGATTGATAGAATGATTGAAACATTACTAGGAATCAAACAATAATTTATGAAAATCCTTTTGACTATACACAATGTTGCTTATAAAGGTGGTGGTGAAAGAGTAGTGGCTAATTTAGCTAATGCTCTATGTCAGATTCCAAATTATGAGGTCTGCATTCTTTCTTATTATACTGATGAACATAATACATCATGTCCATATCCACTTGATCCACGTGTAAAAATTGCTTATCTGCATAACTTCAATGACTTTCATGAAAAAGAAAAGGGTATTAGACGAATTCTGTGGAGATGGACAAAAACTATAATTATTAATTTACGATTAAATAAATCCTATAGCAACTATGACATTATTATAGAATCAGATTACTCAATGTTCTATCCACGTTTCAAAACTAAGAATACAAAATATATTAAAATTATGCATATGGTAATTAATAAATGGAAACAAAAAAATAGATTCTATGATCGCATTGTTTTTCTTAATACAAGAGAATTGGAAAGATGGCGATCTTACGGCAAGAATATTATAAAGATTCCCAATTTCTTACCGTACTTACCTTTTGAAGATACGCTTCATAATGCGATACAATACTACAATGCTATAACCGATAAAAAATGTGATACACAATCGCAAAATACAAACAATAATATCAAATTACTACCTTATACAGATATAAAAGACTTTAAAGAATCACGCAATCTATTATTGCAATACAAACTTACATTACAAGATTCTATGGATAGGATTAATAATGCTACGAAGCATAAAAAGATTATTGCAGTCGGTAGAATGGAGGCTAAAGCTAATCACAAAGGCTTCCCTCGTCTCATACAAGCATATAGTAAAATAGCACAAGAATTTCCTGAATGGCAATTACATATTATCGGAGATGACTACGGACAAAAAGGAATGCTACAAGAACAAATTATCAATCTCAATATGCAACAATATATCATATTAAGGAATTTCACCTATGATATAGAAAAAGAATATTTAGAATCTGCCATTCAGAATCTTTACCTATGGTGCTACTTGAGGCGGCAAGCTATGGATTACCACTTATTGCTTATGACATTATTACTATTAGAGATTGCTTTGAAAATAATGGCATCTTGGTGCCAGATAATGATGAAATAGCTTTTTGTAATGCCTTTAGAACATTAATGAGTGATGAACAAAAAAGATTGGAAATGGGGCAAAATGGCATCAAACTTGTATCAAAGAGATTTTCAAAAAATGTCGTAATGCAACAATGGATTGCCGTGTTTGATGAATTGCACAACCACTCATAACCAAATAAGCATTTATAGAATCTTTTTGGATTATCATTGCTATCACTTTATTCATTGTTTACTATTCTTATATCCCTTTTTATGTGATTTTCCTAAATAGTATTTATAGAGGCTATAGCATAAAGCCAAAACAAAATTTCATCTTGTCAAAAGCAGTATAATGCATAAGCCCAATGAATTTTTATAAAATACAAATATTATGATTATCTATCAAGACTATTTTTATGATTCTATAAATTGTGTCCTTCCGTATTTGATAAAAAATACTTATAAGGAATGCTACAAGAACAAATTATCAATCTCAAT
The DNA here is from genome assembly GCA_949299115.1 of uncultured Helicobacter sp. Lineage (GTDB taxonomy): Bacteria > Campylobacterota > Campylobacteria > Campylobacterales > Helicobacteraceae > Helicobacter_A. The sequence continues at coordinate 27,555 of CASFZH010000037.1, forward strand.
ATGCAACAATATATCATATTAAGGAATTTCACCTATGATATAGAAAAAGAATATTTAGAATCTGTTGCAATGAGTAGCCATTCAGAATCTTTACCTTTCGCTTCTTTGTTTCTTGTGTCACAACGCAATTAATCACATTATATTACTGCTAATTCTAGAATCAAATCTTTAATGATTCTATATCCTACATTTAGATATTTTGCTACGTTCAATATGGCAGAGTCAAAACTCTATATCCTACATTTTCTTAAAATCTTAACTAAATTCTAATTTGAGATTCCGCGATTCTCTTTTGACACATCAATGTGTAGTCAAGCATCTCAAATTTAACTTTTTGTATAACTTCGATTTATCACTTGTTGTCTGTTGATGATTGTATTCAAAATGACTAGTAAATAATGTTTAAATAAAATTATCAGCACAACCTTGATGTGATTATATGTGGGTGTGGTTATTCAAAGATTCCATATTAAATACACTTTAATTATGTTTCAATGCAATGGAAATCTTTAGGTTATCACAATTATTATTCAAAAACTTGGGAAAACTGGGGTTGTATGATTCTGATTTTATATAAAATAAAAAACATCAAAATTCCTTATAGATTTTATATGACAAAATCTTTGACTACTCAACATCGTATTATGCATATTTTTTACCCATTACCAAAATCATTTACATCAAAACACTTCGCACACTAATGCACTCTGGAATAGCACATAAAGCATCAAGTAACGATTGAGAAATCGGGCTATCGACTAAAATCAATGCTAATGCCTCTTTAGTATGTAAATCCCCGTTTCGACCGAGTCTAAAATCTGCAATGTTTACATTATGTTGAGCGATTGTGTTGCCAATGCTACCTATAACTCCCGGAACATCAGTGTTTTTAACAAGTATCATATTGCCTCTAGGTTCTAAATCCATGCTAAAACCATTAATATTATTGAATCGTATAATATGAGAATCATACACCGTCCCGCTCACACTTATGTTCTCTTGCTCGGTTGTCAATGTAAGCGTAATAAGATTCTTATACGGACCAGAATCATGTCTAAAATCTACATGACTTGTAACACCCCTATCTTTAGCAACAAAAGAGGCATTGACATAATTTATAGAATCATCAAGCGACGGCTTTAGTGCCCCAACAAGAGCAAAAGTTAAACAAGCATCTTGATATTTTTCTAATACCTTACCATTAATGCTAATATGAATAGAGCTGATAGCTCCTCTTACTGTTTGTGCAGCAAAATATCCAAGCTTTTGTGTTAATTCAAGATAAGATAAAATAGAATCAGGCATATCATGGGTTTTAGTAGGCAGATTTAATGCGTTAGGAAAAGCAGAGCCTCTAGCAGCAGATATAGCAGCATTAGCCGCCTCAATAGCAATCTTTTCTTGACTTTCTAAGGTATTAGCTCCAATATGTGGCGTTACATAGATATTATCCAAATCCAAAAGTTTATTGTCTGTAGCCGGTTCTTTATTAAAGACATCAATCCCAGCCCACGCAATCTTTTTAGTTTTTAATCCTTCATATAAATCATCTTCATTATAAAGCCCACCTCTTGCACAATTAATCAAAATCACGCCATCTTTCATTTGTGCAATTTCTTTTTTCGTAATCATATTGGTAGTTTGCTTATTTTTTGGAGTATGGATTGTGATAATATCGCAATCTAAAATATCTGCAAAATTTGTGGTATATTCTATTCCCAAATCAAGTGCTTTATTGGGACTAATGTATGGATCATAGGCAATAACTTGCATCTCAAATGATTTAGCACGAATTCCAACACGACTGCCAATATTACCAAATCCAATAACACCAAGTTTTTTATCTTTTAACTCAATGCCATACCAGTCTTCTCTATTCCATTTGCGATTATCTTTTAATTGTCCATTAGCTCCCGGAAACCTGCGAACAGCATTAAGCAAATGTGTCATTGTAAGCTCTACTGCAGCAATTGTATTAGCTGTTGGGACATTCATCACTACAACGCCTTGATATGAACAAGCCTCAATATCGACATTATCCACTCCCACACCAGCACGTACAATAGCTTTAAGTTTTTTAAAATCTTTAAAGACAGAATCTAAAAGCTTTGTATCCACGGCAGTAGAACTACGAGTTATAATAACATCTGCTTCACCAAGGTATTGTGGTAATTCTGTCTTAGGTAAATGTGCTAAATTTTTCATGATAATATCATCTTGAGATTGTAATATTTTTAATCCTTCATCATGAATATGGTCGCACACTATAACACATTTTTTCATGGATACTCCTTTCAATATTAATAACTATATGTCTTCTTTTAGGACCAAATTTATATCAGACACAGTAACAAAAACATCTATAGGGAATTTATCTTCAATAAAATAACCATGAGCGATATTCATTTTTTCTAAAATCTTACTAAAACATAAAAATCTACATTCATCAAGATTTTTGACTTTTATTGTTGCAAACCTCGGATTTCTAACTATATTTTTTGCTTCCATGTCAGCATATACAATAGCCTTAAATTTTTTAGAATCTTTATGAGGCTTAAGAATAATATGTGTCTTACAACGTTGTGCTAATAACATAACATCTTGTTTCATAGATTCTCCATTTCATACATCATTTTTTAAGACTAATTTCATATTCAATATTATAATATTCAAAATCTTTTAAAATAGCAAGACGTTTATTTTCATCAGGCACAAAAAGCAGTAAATCCAAAGAACTCTGATTTTTAAAGTAAGAAAAATCAATGCGTCTTTGCCTTAAAATTTCATTTAAACATAAAAATTTATAATCATCAAGGTTTTTTACTAATACCTTTGTATAATCAGTCTTTAAATCTTCATATCGTTTCACTTCGATATTAATATCTAAAATATTTGAGGGAAATTGATGTGTTACATCTTTAGCTTTTTCATTTGCATTGATTGTCCAAGTTTCATTTACTGCACTATCCATTCGTGGAATTCTATTTATATTAACTTCCTCTGAAACATTGACGGTAGGACGTTCAATTTCTATATCACTATTTTGCATCTTTTTATAAAAAGCATACAGAACATACCCGCCAATAAGAAAAACAACAACCAATAACCCTGCAATAATGCCTCTTACCATAAAAGCCTCAATGTTGATTAATCATTTATAGCCTATCTTTTAAAACATCACCTAATGTAATCTTTTCATCAGAGTTATATTCGTTTAATTCTTGACGTTCTTTTTTCTTTTGTAATCTACGTATAGAAAGTCTTATTCTATTGGTCTTTTTATCTATATGAACCAAAGCTCCAGATATTGCATCTCCGATTTTAATACTATCTTTTTTTGTATCCCCTAAATCTTCATTACGGATAAGAGCATCGATATCTTCATCATCAACCTTTACAAAAATACCAAAATCTTTAATATCTACAATTTTTCCACTTATTTCATCATCAATTTGATGCTTTTTGCCAAATTTTTCACTTGGAGATTCAACAAGATGCTTGCTGCTCAATGAAATTTTCTCATTACTTTTATCAATTTTTTCGATACGTACCTCAATTTCATCGCCTACCTTAAATTCATTAATACACTTTTTACTTTTATCCCAAAAGGCATCTTCATTATGCAATAATCCATCAACACCACCAAGATTTACAAATGCACCAAAATTTGTTGTTGTTGTTACTTTCCCCTTTACAATATCTCCGACTTTATGTATTTTTGCAAATTTATCAAAAGGCTTATCTTGCAATTTTTTCAAGCTCACACGTAATTTACGGTTGTCTGCATCAATTTCAATAACTTCAACATTTATTTCATCTCCCACTTTCAAATAATCACTTGGTTGTTTTATGTTTTTATCCCATGACATTTCAGAAATATGTAAAAAACCCTCGACTTCATTGCCCAAATCAACAAATGCACCATAAGATTCTAAATTGCTAACAACAACACGTATAACATATCCAACTTTTATTTCATTTTTAATTTCTTTCCAGGGATCATCAAATAAAGCACGAATTGATAAAGAAAGCCGATTGTTCTTTTCTTGATATTCAAGAGGTTTAACTTGAACTGTATCGCCAACTTCATACATTTTTAGAGGATTTACATGTCCTTTATAGCTAATTTCTGTTGCATGGACCAATCCTTCCACTGAACCACCAATTTCAACAAACACGCCAAACTTTGTTACACCTTTTACTATACCTTCATATGCCAAGCCTGTTTCTAAGAGTTTTTTTGCATTCTCCTTTTGTGTTATGAGGTTAGTATCCAAAAACCTTTTTCTTGAAATCAAAATGGAATTATCATTTGGACGCACATCAACAACGCAAGCTTTAATGTTTTTCCCAATATATGTCTTATTAATATCTTCTCTAAGAGCAGAATCTCGCTTAGGCATAAAATATTCAACACCATCTGCAGACTCTACAATAAATCCACCACGGTTTTTTTTAATAATTTTCCCTTCTACAACCCTATCTTTAAAATCTTCTCCTAAAGATTTAATAGTATCACGTATTTTTTGAAGTCTCAATGCTTTTTTATGCGATATTCTCAATGCACCTTTTTTAGAAACATATACTAAAATACTATCATCAACTTTATACAAGAGATTTCCCGCATTGTCTTTAATCTCATTAATATTTATACGGCCTTCTTTTTTCTCTTGTATATCAATCATCACAGAATCATCACTAATTTTTACAATTTTCCCTTCTCTTAAATTACTGTCATCAACTTGTTCAAGATTCAATAGTGTTGCAAAATCTTCTCCTTCATTTGGATACATTTTATCTATTTGCTCTGGTGTTTGTAACATTAATTGCCTTTTTTACTAAATACATTCTAATATTTTAGTATATTTTCTCTAAAAATATGTTAAAAAATCTAAAAAATACGATTATTTACTCTTTGAATTTTTCATATAGTATTAAAAATATTAATAAAAACTATTCTTATCATTTCATATTTCCATAAAAATTATTCTTAACAATTTGATATTGAGATACAATAGTACCAAAATACATAATTTTAATGCTACCATTGTTTGATTCCCTTAGCATATAGACAGGTGGGATACCTTGTGAGGTTGCATTAATTCCATAAAATTTTAAACGTAATTTCAGTTTTTGATTTGGTATCTCAATATATGTTATTTTTCTTTTATGCAATTCTCTTGCAATCTCTTTAGCTTCATAAAAAGAGTAGGCATAATTTCTTTCATGTGTTACTAAATAAGTAAGTTTATTACCAAATAATCCAAGATTACCAAGCAGTAAAAAAAGCAAAACAATCCAAACACGAACATAATATCGCCATCTAAATTGTGGTAATCTGCAACGAATATCAAATAAAATTTTTTGTACAAAAATAGGCAAACCAACGCTTAGTGGCGGTAAAAAACTTTCTATCTTGATTTGTTGCCGCGTAGAGAGTAACAAAATAAAAATAAATCCGATAAATGGAATAAGATTCAATAAGCTTGATTTATTATGAAAAGTATAAAAATATAACACTGCCACATAATAGATAAATAATGCTGGCGAAAAAAGCAAACTTAAAAAACCTATTGTATCCAAAAAATATGATTGGGGGACGCCATGAATTGGAGAAAAAATAGACATATTGATTCCAAAACATACAATTGCAAATAATAAAGTTCTAGTTTTTCTATGCAAAAGGGCATAAAAAAATAAAGCTAAACACAAAATAGCTCCACCAGAATCTAAAAATACAATTACTACAAGTGGTGTATAGAGAATCTTATTGTACTTTATTTGATAAAAAATAAGCAGCAAAGCAATAAAAGTTATGATTCCAACATTTGAAACAATTAAAGCTTCAATACTTACGCCCGGTATCATCATGAATAAAACAGCACAAAGCAACGCATCATTTGCTTTACGCAATACCAACAAGGAAATATTATAAATCAAAACACAATTTATAATATGAATAAAAACAAAAGGTAACCGTAATCCATAGTCATTAAGCAATGGGTCTTGAAATAAGAAATTTATGCATGCCACTCCAAAATTTGCCAAATGATAGCAAAATCTAGAATCTAAAAAAAAACCCTCTGCCTCCTTAATATAAATACTCGTTTGTTCAATCATAAAAATAAGTAGAAAGATATCAAAAATGAGAAGCACACAAAAAAATATATGTGTCTTATAGTATGCATTTGGTAAAACTTTAAATCTTTCTATTTTATTTTGCATAATAAACCTTAATATAATACAGATTCTAACTACAAGACATTCCGTCCACTGTTTAATTACTTCGTGGCAATAACCTCAATAGGATTAATATGCTTTCCTGCTTGAACTATTTCAAGATTTAATCTATCATTCACTCTGCCTATCACATATCCCTGTTTTACAATAAAACCCGGTCTCAATGTAGGAGCAATTTTATCAAGCATAGAATAAATAGTATGCATAGCATTCGCATGTTCTATAACAACAACTTTTTTTAAGCCAGACATTTCTTGAGCGTAAATGACCTTTCCATCCATAATGTTATATACTTGAGCATCTTCATTTTTTGATTTTAAAACAATTCCATTATTAAAAATTTTAATTTTATAAGCCGGGTCAATATAATCCCCAAATGCCTGATCAAGAGTATAAGAATCTAATGGAGAACGCATTTTTTTACCCGTATACTTTGCTGTATCTGGTCTTTGGTAAATGCTATCTACACGTCGCAAATCCTCAAAACTATTGATTGCCGAATTAGCTTCAGAGGTGCTGATCTTTGTATCATATTGTCTCTGTATCGCCTTATTCTGTTCGCCTAAGAATTGTTCAGCCTTTTTGCTATCAGTTTTTGCAATTCTTTCTGCTTCAGTTTTCGCAATTCTTTCTGCTTCTCTTTTAGCCATTTCTGCTTTACGTTTTTCATCTGCAACTTTTTTTTGTCTTTCTTTTTCTAATTTAGCTAATCTCTCTTTTTCTAATTTAGCCAGCCTTTCTTGTTCCTGTCTTTTACGTATCTCTTCTTGCGTATTCTTTTTTAAAATATTTAATTGTCCTAAAAGCTTATCAAGCTCTTTTTTTTGATTCTCAATATTTTTTAAACGTTGGTTATATGTTTCCATCTGTCCCTTCATATTTTCAACCAACACTTTCTGTTTTGTAATCATGGCTTGTAAATCTTGCTGTCTTGTTTCTTGTGTAGTGATGATTTGTGTAACTTGTTTTATATTGTTATTTATTTCATTAATTTGTTGAGCAATATTTTTTTGTTGTTTTTCTATACTCGCAATATTATTAACAGTCTGCTTTTTTAATACATTAAATGCCTCTCTCGTGATAACATCGTCCATGGTCAATACCTCTTCATTATCTAATACATAAGAAAAAGTCATATAACGTAAAATAAGATTAGAGAGTTTTATTTGGTTATTATCCATTTCTACATTTAATGACACAAGTTTCTCTTCTAGAGATTGTAACTTTGCCTCTTGACTTCTATTTTGATCCTTATTGTCTTCAATATTTTTTGCAAGATTCTGAATTTCAGAATCTATTTTTTTTATTTGAGCGACATTATTACTAATATTTTGCCCAAGTGTACTAAGTTTTAGATTAAGGTTGGCACGTTGCCTATCAATATCTTGTTGTTTTTTTTCTTGATTCTGTATATTTTTATTAATTTCGTTAATATCTTTTTCTTTTGCTCCTATAAAAAAGAATAGCATAAGAATTATAACTATGACATATTGATAATTCATACACGTGCCTTTGAAAGAATCACAAAAACAACACAAAAACAAGAAGAACCAAAAGCAATAACAAAAAGTTTTATAAAGTCAAATGGTATCTGAAAAATATTAAGCCCAAAGCCTAAAGATTGTAATGTATCTAATGTGATTTGTAAACTTGCAATATAAAAAACCAATAATGTAATTATAAAGCTTGCTAGAAATGAATCAATAAGGGCTAATTTAAATAAACTACGATTGCGTATCCATACATTCGCCCCCAAAATATCCATGATTTCCATTTTATCCTTATTAGCATAACGCCAAATCTCAATTTGTTTTAACATAAGCATAAAACTAATAATGACTAAAATGATAGAAAATGTCAGGACACTAAATTTAATAAAACTCAAAAGCATATAATTTTCCAAATGACGTTTAGAGAATGTGTCAACGGCAATAATATTTGGATTCTTTTTTAAAACTGCTTCAATAGCAGCGAGCCTCTGTGTGTTTGGAAAATATTCCAAACTAAGGCTATAAAAATAAGGCAACTGTTGCGTAAGATTAGTAAGACTATTGTCTTTTATATCTTTTGTGAGTTTTGCAATAGAGTCCTTTGGATTAAGCTCTGATAATTCTTTTGCTTCAACAATTTTCGACTGAATAGATTCAAAGGTTATAGGCTTTTTTGCAGTAATTCCAATAGCATATTTCTGTGTAATAAACTGCTCTTGTTTAGCTACAGTGCGTTCTAAAATTAGCAAACATTGCAAACTAAAAAGCATAGCAATAAGAGGAATAAGCAGTGATAAATGTTGTTTAAGCGTATTCATTAACCATGCCTTCTTTAATCTCAATTTTTCTATATCTAAGATTCAAATGCTTCGGAATCCTATGTGTTACAACAACAATGGTAATATTAAGCTGTTCGTTTGATGACTTTAAAAGCCCCCAAATCATATCACTTGAATAATCATCAAGATTCCCCGTTGGTTCATCACAAAGTATCAATCTTGGTCGGTGGGCAATGGCTCTTGCTAATGCCACTCTTTGTTGTTCCCCTCCACTTAGCTCAAGAGGATATTTGTTTGCTTTATGCAATAAATTGATATGTGAAAGTAATTTTTCTGCCTGTACCTTTATTTCATTCTTTGGGAATTTATTAATAATCATAGGCAGGGCAATGTTTTTTTCCACATTCCAATCCTCAATAAGCTTATAATCTTGGAAAACAATTCCCATTCTTCTCCTCAATAATGCTAATTTATAAGAAGTAAGACGTTTCATATTATAATGCAAGACATCAAGTTCTCCTGCTTGAACACCAAGATTTCCATAAATAGAACGTAGCAGAGTGCTTTTACCGCTACCGCTTGCCCCGGAAATAAAAACAAAATCTTTTGGATAAATTGAAAAATTTGCATTTTTAATCACTATCCCTGTTCGTTTATATCCTAAACAAAGTTTTTTTGCTTTAATAATTGCCTCCATATTACTTCCTTGTCTGCATGTCTTTAAAGGATGCTTGGGCAAGAATTTCACATAAAAAATTATGTGCTAATCTATGAGACTGCACATTAAGTGGACACCTCAAATAATGCAGTTTATTACTATTTTCTAATATTAAATAGGTATTAAATGGCATATAAAAACTACCAAAAGCAAGTTGAGCTACGCTCATTGCATGTTTAGCACATTTCTCTGATTGATATAAATCACCAATATTAATAAAAATAGTTTTATCCACCCATTTTTTATTACAAAAATGTGATATATCATGTATTTCTAATGGAAAATCAAAATGTGTTAAATCCTCAAAACTCTGAATTTCGTGAATGTTTTGTTTAAAAATACGTAAATCGTAAATATCTTTTTGTAGATTTGACCATCGTTGCTCATATTTACTGACTACTTTTGTGCTTTGATTTTTCATGACTTCAAAATGTGCAAAATTCGCACTTAACGCCTCATTCATACAATCTTGTATATATTCCAAATCATCACTTCGAATATCGATATATCCACTATCTTTTAGAATCATAAAACTATTTTCTAAGAAATCACGATTCCATACTCTCCTATGTTTTTGTTTATTCCAAGGAACAGGAAAATGTAAGAATATTGCTTCAACACTATTTGGATTAAATATCTGAATTCCAAGCCTCGCATCAAGATTACAGATATAAAGATTGTCTAAATGATAAGTTTCTATGGCATGTAATACCTGACGTATCGATGGTGCATGTATTTCAAATCCTAAAATAATCTTGTTTGGATTATTTTTGGCTAATTCTAAAATATGTCTCCCACTACCAAATCCAATTTCAATAAAACATGGCTGTATTGTATGCAATCTATCTTCTTTTATAAGAAATCCTTTTTGCACACCACCTATATGTTTAGCGTGGGTTTGATGTAGATTATGATGTAAGACCTCTACGCTTTTAGATAGATGCAGCAAAATCTCTTTTAGTTTTAAGAGGTGGATATATCTTGTAAGTTTATCTATCTTATATAAAAAATCTTGTTTTCTCTGTATACAACGAATAAA
>CASFZH010000038.1 GCA_949299115.1 uncultured Helicobacter sp.
GGATTTCAAAATAGCTCCTGAAATTCTGCAAGCTTTACAAAAAGTTTTGAATCATGGAATCTTTGGATATAGCACAATACCTTTGGAGTATTATGAAAGCATAATGCAATGGTAACAAATACGTTATAATTTTATAATACAAAAAGAATGGATTCTTTATAGCACAGGAGTCATGCCAGCAATCTCATCTATTATTCGCACCTTGTGTTTGATTCTTATTCTTTTATTTGTTATTTTGAATCTATCATGTGTCATTTTTAGTAATAGTGAGAATCTTTAGCAATGTTGCACTTAGTAAAATCCAACATGAGAGATTCTAGAATCAGAATCTTAGATTGTCATAAATCTATCAACAAAAATATCTGCTTACAAGAATTCTCACAATGAAAAGAAAGGCAGCAATAAGATTCTACAGCAATAAGATTCTTAGGATTCCAATTATATTGAGACGATAGTCGAAATATCTAAAGGATTCTAGAATCTTTGTCATATTGAGGGTGCAACCCGAAATATCTAAAGTATAGATTCTACAATACAGAATCTAGAATCTTTCTAGATTCTAAAATTTTAGATGTTTCGGATACTTTGTATCCTCAACATGACGGATTAACATGTGTGTATGAGAATCTAGATTCTTCATCATAAGCTAATAACAAATAATTAAAAGCAAGGGAGTTTTGGGGTATCAAGAATATGTTATCTTGTGCTTTTGAGGTTAAAGGTAGACATAATCACATTATGACTGTGAATAATCATTAAAACGTTATATTTGCTTTAATGGAAACACATGTAATTTGCTTGCTAAGCAAATCGGTACCACAGCAGTAATTGCATTGTATAGAATCAGATTCTAAATATTTCTAGTTATCCTCAATCATAAATACGTAAGTCTAATCTAAGAGTCATGTAAATCAGGTTTCAATCATCAGTTAAAAATAGAAATTTGAAATAACTCAAGCTTTCATATACTTAATATTTTAGAATCTAAATTATAGAATCCAAAAAATAGTCAATACTACCTTTGAATAATTCTATAGAATATGTGGAATCCATATTCTATATCATAAATAGCACTTGAATGACAGCATATTGTATATGATACCGGATACTATATAATTGCAACATGCAGATATTCTAATGTGAAGCAGAGATTTGCTAAAAACTTATGAATCTATAATAAAATATACATATTTATTGTTTTCGCATATCAACATGAATACAAACGATTAGTCCAAAAGTATGCGATGTGTCTATTAAATCTAAATTGTAGTTGTGATACTACTCATACCAACAATCATAAAAAGAGCTACATTGATACAGCATAATTCAATAAAGTATCCGCGAGTTATCCAAATCACAAGATAGTTTAGGTGTAGAGAAACAATCTTTTATGGAGCGGTTTTTGGCTTTAATAGGCATTTATGATGAAAATAAGAGATTATAAAGATTTTTGAGGAGCATAAATGGATAAAAACATGAGAGATATAGAAAAATACACTCAAGAATACTTAAGTAATAGTCAAGATTTTGAAAACTATATGGTTTGTTTCAGGAGAAGAAAGATAATAGAATTATTGCAAAAATACCAGCCAAATAATATTTTAGAAATTGGTTGCGGTATGGATTCTCTATTTAATTACTATAAAGACTTTAGACAAGCTTGCATCGTTGAACCTTCAAAAGAATTTTTTCTAAAGGCTAAAAAAGATTTGAGTGATTATGATATTACCTTTTTCAATGATTTTGTTGAAAATAAAATTGAAATTTTAAGTTTGAAAAAGTTTGATTATATTATTTTGAGTAGCTTACTCCATGAGGTACAAGAGCCAAAAATGTTTTTACAAGAAATTTTTAAAATAGCTACTAAAGATACTATTATTCACATAAATGTCCCAAATTCTCATTCATTTCATTTATTATGGGCGTATGAGAGTGGCTTGATTAAAGAAATTGGTAGGCTTAGTGATAGGGCAAAAAATCTACAACAGCACAGTTCATTCTCTCTTCATGAGTTAGAATCGTTTGTTTTAAGTGTACTTAAAAACGAAAGCATATCTATACTTGATAAAGGAAGCTATTTTATTAAGCCCTTTAATCACGACAAAATGTCTTTATGTATTCGGGAACAAATTATTGACGAAAAATTGCTCGATGGATTGTATAATATGATACAATATATGCCAGAATTTGGTTCTGAAATCTTTATCAATATAAAAAAATTATAAAAATGAAAATACAAAAATATAAAAAAGAGACAAGTTTACAATGGAATGAATTTAATAAAAGCTCTAAAAACGGGCTTTTTATGTTTGATAGAAATTATATGGACTACCATTCAAATAGATTTAAGGATAATTCTTTGATGTTTTATGATGATGATAAACTTCTTGCCTTGCTCCCTTGTAATATAAATAAAAATGTCTTATATTCGCATCAAGGGCTTACCTTTGGAGGTTTTATCACAAATGATTCTATGAAACAAAGCACAATGCTTGAGTGCTTTTCTGTGCTTAAAGACTATATGCGAAAGCATAGTATTGATAGATTTATTTATAAAAGTATCCCATATATTTATCACAAAAAGCCGTCTCAAGAAGATGTGTATGCTTTATTTATAAATGACGCCTATCTTTTCAGGGTGGACTGCTCCACGACGATTGACTTGCAAAATATCTGTAAAATGCAAAAAGGCAGAAAGGCACAAATTTCAAAAGCAAAGAGAGAATTGGTTCAGATTGAAAAAAGCCTTGATTATGAAAATTTTGTCAAGTTGCTTAATGATGTTTTATTAAATAGACATAATGTCAAGGCGGTTCATAATGCAGAGGAATTAGCTTTGCTACATTCAAGATTCCCGCAAAATATTCAGCTCTTTGTGGCTAAACAAGGAGAAAAGCTCTTGGCTGCTACCCTGCTTTTTATCTATGAAAATGTAGTACATACGCAGTATTTAGCCGTGAATGACAAAGGTAGGGAAATAGGAGCTTTGGATTTACTTATTAAGACTTTAATAGATAAATTTAGTGGGGATAAAAAATATTTTGATTTTGGAATCTCAAATGAAAATAATGGGAGATTCTTAAATCAAGGTTTAATAGCACAAAAAGAAGGTTTTGGAGGCAGAAGTGTAGCTCATCAGTTTTTTATGCTAAACGGGGGGGGGGGGGTAACTCCACTCTCTTTTGCTTTCTCTTATATTTTTATATTACAAAAAGTACGAATCTTTCTGCATTTTATAAAAAATCACAACACGACTCTTTTATCAATCAATTTAATTCACACTATCTTTTGTTGTATCGCCTTAAAAAAATTAAGAATGTTGCATATAATATTTCCATATCACGCACTACTAACAAGGAGGTGTCATGATTCACGCTTCAGCAGATGTGCTTAGTAAAAATATAGGAGAAGGGACGAATATTTGGCAATTTTGTGTTGTGTTGCCTAGTGCTATCATCGGTAAAAATTGCAATATTTGTTCTCACTGCTTTATAGAAAATGATGTGAAGATTGGTAATAATGTAACCATAAAAAATGGTGTGCAGCTTTGGGACGGTATAGAAATAGAAGACAATGTTTTCATAGGTCCAAATGTTACTTTCACAAATGATAGCTTCCCACGTTCTAAACACTATCCACGACAATTTTTAAAAACTGTTATCAAAAAAGGGGCTAGTATTGGAGCAAATGCGACTATTTTACCCGGTATAACGATTGGTGAAAATGCTATGATTGCAGCAGGAGCGATTGTCAATAAAGATGTGGCAGCCAATACTAAGCTTATTAGCAAAAAAGTCAATATAGAATCGCACCTAAAACCTATAAATCAACAAGTATCAACTAATACAATTTCTCCACATGACACAATATCGCATAGGCAAATTAGAGAATCTCATGAACTATGGGAGGATAAAACACTTCAACTTTGTGAAATCAAAAAACTTCAAGATTCTCAAGCAATAACAGAATCCCAAGCAATAACAGAATCTGTGGACACCTATAGCCTTAAAATAAACACAGAATCTCATCGAGACTTCACTAATAATACAAACGATACAACATCACACAATCCAAATACAACGGGGGGGGGGGGGGTAAACCTTCTTTTTCTGCCTTATATCATATTCTACAAAGATACATATCACATAATGTGGCAAGTGAATGCCCAAGATATAGGTATCAGGGCTATTCATATCATAACAATATATATGGCATACGACAAAATAAAAAGTCTGCTAATGAAAATTGCTTCCATGATGTATATCATAGCAAAACTTCCTTTAATAGATATTGCACGACATATAAGAGCGGTTTTTATGCAAAGTTTAGCTGCTCGAAGGTTGTATAAATGATAAAGATTTGTATAGCCGGGAAAAATAATATTGCAGTCTATGCTTTGCAGCATTTATTGCAATATTATTTTCATAGGAATGAAATTCTTGTTATTCCTAATACCACTGATACAGGTATCGATACATGGCAAAAATCTGTATATAAATTTGCAAAAGATAAAGAACTACAAATTGGTAGCTTGGAGGATGCGTATACGATTCCAAATCTCTTATTTATCTCTTTAGAATTTGACAGAATTATCAATATTCATAAATTTGCTACACAGAGGCTTTATAATATCCATTTTTCTAATCTACCTAAATATAAGGGTATGTATACTTCCGTTATGCCTTTATTGCATGGTGAATGTATAGCTGGTGTAACCCTACATAAAATTGATAGCGGCATTGATACTGGAGACATCATTACTCAATATCTCTTTAATATTGATTTGCATGATACGGCAAGGGATTTGTATTATAAATATTTGCATAATGGTTTAAGACTCTTTAAAGATACTATACAATCTTTAATCGTAGGAAATTTTCAAGCAAAACAACAAGATTATTTATATTCAAGCTATTTTTCTAAAGAAAGTATTGACTTTAGCAAAATTCGCATTGATTTCAAAAAAACAAGCTTTGAGATTCATAATCAACTCCGAGCTTTTATATTTCAAGAATATCAGCTGCCATGTATTGGCGATATGCCGATTTCACATACAGTATTGAGCGGTGAATATATAGGCAACAATGTATGGCAAGAATATAATGATGTTTTTGTTATTTCTGGCATTGATGGGTTTAAGGTTACGGCTAAAAAACACCAAAACATTACAATAGATTCTCAGATTTCCTCTGATTCTCATAAAGATAAGACTACGGGGGGGGGGGGGGTAACTCCACTCTCTTTTGCTTTCTCTTATATTTTTACATTACAAAAAACACAAGTCTTTCTGCATCTCATTACACTCTGCTTTTATATACCATTCTACTACTTTTTATATGGAAAAAATACATTCCATATACATTGTCTTATAATGTTTATATTGCCACTCCATCTTCTATTCACAAAGGAAAATAATGATAAATACTCATAATTTTGAAAAAATACAAGGTAAATATATCAATCTACGTGAGGCACAAATTGAAGATTCTGCCTTTATTTTATCATTGAGGACTGACCCAAATAAATCACAATTCATACATAAAACAGACAATAATCTTGAGAAACAAGAAGCCTATATGCGACGCTATAAGACTTTAGATAATGAATGGTATTATATCGTTGAAAATGCCATGTCCAGTGATTCTTCTGCTTTGATATTTTATCAAAAACATACACAAGATTCTAAAAATACATCTTCACATGAAGCTAATAAGATTTTGGAATCTAGTCATATTGAGCGTAGCGGAATATCTACAATGCAAAATTTAGATTCTCAAAAAAGCTTAGAATCTAAAATCAAAATCCCAGACTTGCAAGTATCGGCAGGTGCTACGCACGTGCATCACAAATCTACTAATGCAGATTCTCGCAATGACAAGAAAGACAGCAATAAGAATCTAGAATCATCGACTACTTCAGAATCTCTTGGCACACAATCTATTTATCCCACTTATAATACCCTTGCCTTGCAATATTTTCAGACACAAGAGAGAGTTTTTGAGCTTGGTAGGTGGATAATGAGCGACAAAGCACATTTTTTACAAAGTTTAGAATCAGATTTTTTACTAAAGGTTGCCTTTTATGAAACATTAAATCTTGATGATAAACATATTTTTACAGTCAAGCCAGATAATAAAAAG
Organism: uncultured Helicobacter sp.; assembly: GCA_949299115.1. Taxonomy (GTDB): domain Bacteria; phylum Campylobacterota; class Campylobacteria; order Campylobacterales; family Helicobacteraceae; genus Helicobacter_A. Next base: position 6,141 of record CASFZH010000038.1, read on the forward strand.
GTGATGCAATTCCATTTACATTGGGGGGCTAAGAGCATTGGTTTTGATAAACAAGAGGGCGTAGAAGTATTGCTTTTTACAAGGCAAGATTTTATGAAACACAGAGCTAAATTTGAAGCCTTATTATACAGATAATTAAATATAAGGAAAATAATGATAAATACTCATAATTTTGAAAAAATACAAGGTAAATATATCAATCTACGTGAGGCACAAATTGAAGATTCTGCCTTTATTTTATCGTTGAGGACTGACCCAAATAAATCACAATTTCTTAATAAAACAGAAAATAGTCTTGAGAAACAAGAAGCCTATATGCGACGCTATAAGACTTTAGATAATGAATGGTATTATATTATTGAAAGAGCAGTAAAAAACCCCGTTAGACAAGATGAATTGCCTCCTCAATCTCTCAAACAATCAAGAAATGATTTGACTGTGCAATCATGTATGAGTGAGGCAATCGGTGTTATATCTATTTATCCAAATAATGTATTACCTCAAGATTCTGACATACGCATGAGATGGCTTATGCAGCACAATATTATAAGGGACCGTGCTAAAGCTATAAGTTCTGGGAGATGGATAATGAGTGAAAAAGCAGACTACTTACAAGTATTAGAAAGTGTCTATATGATTAGAAATATTTTATTTTGTGAATTTGGCATTGACTTTGAGCCTTTTACTGTAAAAAATATAAACAAAAAAGTCTTATCTTTCCATAAACAATGGGGTGCACAAGTTGTGCATGAAGAGAATGAATTATTGTTTTTGGAGCTTTCAAAAGAAAATTTTTTGAAAAATAAAATAAAGTTTGAAAAAATATTAGGTTATGAGGAGGACAGTATGTAAGAGATTCTAAAAAATATAGAAAATAGTATTGATAAATAATAACATTTGATACATATAAAACATGAGAAAGGAATAATATGGATAAGATTTACGAAATATTAAGCAATATTTTGGAAGTACCCGTGAATGAAAATACAGATATATCAATGCAAAATTGTCCCCAATGGACTTCTCTAGCCCACATTGATATTATTATGAGTGTAGAAGAAGAATTTGGAATCATGTTTGCACAAGAAGATTTACCACATCTTACTTCACAAACAAAAATCATGCAAAAAGTCAAAGAGCTTAGTAATGGTTAATCTACCAATCCACCATATAGGCATAGCCACCAAGAGCATTGCAGAAGAATTTGAGTATTTCAAACAATTAGGATTTAGCATGCAAGATAGCTTTATAGACACAAAGCAGGGGGTAAGGGGAGTCTTTGTTGTCCCAAATAATCCAGCCTTGCCCTTATATCGCTTTGAGCTTTTAGAAAACTTGAATGAAAATGGAATCCTTGACAGCTATCTAAAAAATCGCATAAAAATGTATCATATTGCCTTTGAAACAAAAGATATAGAATCAAGCTTAAAAGAGCTTATGAACGTATATGAAAATGCTATTGATACGATGAGTTTATATCATAAAACAGGACAACAATTCGATAGGGAATCTCTCTGTGAAAAGTCTATAGACGATAGAGAATCTCGAAGGGCTTGTGATACTAAACTCTTAGAATCATTGAATGTTGCAATAAATCAAGAATCCACAAACACAAATGATATATCACAATCATGTTTACAACAAGATTCAGCAATAGATAGCAAATCACACATACATTTTATGAATGATTCTATTAAACAAGATTCCAAATATTTACAATCCTATATTTTAAAGAATACTAACGGGGGGGGGGGGGGAAGTATGCCCTTAACTGATGTCGTGTCTCCATTAAACTTCTGTTGTGATAACGTAAGCTTCTATTGTGATAGTGTGAGAGATAGAGTTTCAAGAAATCTTCATGTACATCAAGATTTATCCAATGATTCATCACAAATTTTAGAATTACAGTTTAAGCATGCAGCATCACATGAATCAAGTGATAATAGGAATCTTGCTTGTATAAAAAATGAAAGGAATATCATGCTAGAGAATCAACAAATTCGTAGTAAACACAATGATATGAAAAAGTTAAAGCCACGTCTCATCGTGCCAATTATGGAAAATAGCTATTTTGCCAAATTATGTTTTATCATGATGCCAAATAGATTGCTCATTGAACTTGTGGAGTTAAAAAATGTACAATAAAAAGACAAATACGATTCATTCTAAAAATATATCACAGCGATATGCAAAATCTCACATGTATTCTTATAAGATAACACAAGATAATCTCTGTGATTTTGCACTCTTAAGCGGAGACTATAATCCCATACATATAGATTCTATATATGCAAAACACTCATTTTTTGGTATGCAAATCGTATATGGAATCTACCAAGTATTATTCAGCCTTAATCATTTCTTTATGCACAAACAAGCCTCTATTTGTAATACCAATACATTAAGGATTCTCAAAATTCGCGGTGATTTCCATCATGCCTTACATATTGATACACCATTTGTCTTGCAATTTAATAAAATTGATAAGATAGACAATGCAAACAACGGGGGGGGGGGGGCAAACCCTTCTTGTGTGTTCTATCCTATCCCAAAGGAAAATTATGAGTACAATAGAATGTATTCTAGCTCCTTTTGAATCACAGAAAGACACGATATGTTGTAACCCCAACACTATTGCTTTATATGATTCTGGGGATAAAATGAAAAAAAATAGTATAGCCATATCTTCTCAAAAGTCGCCTCACGATGTACTGTCGTATAATCTACAACTTCCAACATCAGAAAATATTAGCAATACATTTGATTCTGCATATAAATTTTCATTACACAAACAACATTCTTTACACAATAAGCAGCAACAAAATATGTATGCAGAAAAGCTGTATTATGATAAAACCCTATTAGAAAAACTCTTTGCCCATTGTGCTAAAAATCTTGATTCACTCAGCATAGCTACTTTATTAGCAAGCACAAGAATTGTAGGTATGAAAGTACCGGGACTGCACAGCATTTATGCAAGTTTTCAATTTGATTTTACTAACCCCTTACAAGACTTCCAAGAGGGTATTGTTGTAGATTCTCATACACAAGATTCTACGATTATGGCAAATTCTCCTTTATCGCATGTGTATTATACCTATAAAAAACATGCTAAACTACCTTGTTTTTTGCTTGATATTCATGCTCCAATACAAGGAAAAATCAAAGCCTTTGAACGCCCAAAGCTGATTGACAATCAAGATTCTGTAACACTCTATAAAACCCATAAAGATATATTGGACACCAAACCATTTTTACACCAAAAAGCTTTGATTATTGGTGCAAGCAGTGGACTTGGCAATGCTGCTGCAAAGCTTCTTAGTTTGGGTGGTGCAACGATTTTGGCAACTTTTTATAACCATGCTTTACAAGATAAAGATGGCAGAGATACATGGTATAAACATGTCAATACACTAGCTTTTGATGTGATAAAACCTAGTAAAAAATCATTAATACTAATACGAGATTTTAATCCTACACATATCTATTATTTCGCTACTCCAAAAATTCTAGCAAACCCTGCTATTTTGGATACAACAATCTTGTCGCTCTTTGTGTCCTATTACATCTTTGGACTTGAGCGTCTGCTATCTTTTAGTAATCCAAAAGTAGTATTTACGCCATCAAGTAGTTTTGTAGAAGAATGTCCCCTTGACTTTAAAGAATACCATATCGCTAAGGCTGCCTTAGAGCAATATGGCAAAACCCTTATGCAGCGTGGCATACAAATCTATATGCCACGATTACCAAAAGTTGCAACCAATCAGACTTTAAGTCTTATCCCACAGGATTTGCCACAGCCAGATTCTGTGCTTTTACCTTTGTTTGTCAATATCGCAAAGGAATTAGCAGATACTATAAAGTAATTTTATAAAAGGAACAATATGCAAGAATTATTTAACCCCACACTCAAAAGAAATACGCTTGTAGCAATGACTAAAGAGATACAACGCACCGAATCTGACATTTTTCAAACGCATGTTACTATCCACATACATCGTAATCATGCTTTTGAACCTATACAGAGCATTATAATGCCGTTTTTACACTTTAGCGGGATTTATGCAAATTTCGTATTAAGTAGTTATGATGATAGTCTTAATTTTGACATACTGCAAACAGAAAGAGAAAATACAATATTAACAATACATCAGCAACCCACAGACAAACAAGCTGCCCTTGAATTTCTATTCATTGACACCGCACGTTATACACAAAATAGCATAGAGTATATTGCACAAAGAGTAAAAACACTGCGTTCTATGATAGGTGCACCTATTATTGTGCTACTTACAGAAAAAGAAGATTCACCAACACAAAGGCAATATATAAAATCATGTAAGATATTATGCAAGGACATAGCACAATGTGAGGTATTTGGCGTTTTAGAGATTGTGCATTCTTATTATCCAAATATAAATATTTTTGATAATATAAAGGCTGATATAACAGGCACAAGGCTTAACAATGCAGCCCTTCTAGCATTAGCTCAGATACTCGGACTCTCTCTTATTCCAAGCTTTATATTACCTAGACTCAAAGCATTAGCCTTAGATTTGGATAATACGCTATATCATGGTATATTAGGAGAAGATGGTATAGACAATATTATGTTACATGAAGCATATATTGCCTTGCAAGAAAAAATTTTAGATTTTAAAAAGCAAGGATTCTTGCTTGCCCTTGTATCTAAAAATGAGGAAAGTGATGTGAGGGAATTATTTGCAAAAAGAAAAGATTTCAAGCTTTCTTTAGAGGATTTTGATTGCATAAAGGTAAATTGGAAGCCAAAGAGTGAGAATTTAAAAGAAATTGCAAGAGGCTTTAATATTGGATTAGATTCTATTCTCTTTATAGATGATAATATTGCAGAAATTGAAAATGTAAAACATACAGGAGTGAAGAGTATACTTGCTACAAATCCTAGTGATGTTATACATATATTAAGTCTCTATCCACAATTACGAAGTTTTAATATCAGCAATGAAGATAAAGTTCGCTCAAAGGATATATCGGCTAATGCGATACGCAAAGAATTGGAGAATCTTAGTCAAACTGATTATTTTCGTAATCTGATGTTATCTCTATCCTTTACTTTGAATGATAGAGACAATGTTGTTCGTATAACTGAATTGCTTAACAAAACAAATCAATTCATTGCTACCTTTTTACGTCCAACACAACAAGACGTGCTAAATTATATGGATTCTAACAATCATGCTATAATGAGTATTGCTATGAATGATAGATTGAGTGATAGCGGAATCATTGCTGTGTTTATTGCACAATGTGAAAATAATTCTTTGCATATTGTTGAGCTTTGCATTAGTTGCCGTGCACTTGGCAGAAGATTGGAAGATATTATGCTTTTTCACACTTTCAGGCTTTTACGACAATATTTTGGCTTACAAGATACACATAGTTTTATCCATTATGTAAAAGGACCAAGAAATACGCCTTTTCTAAATTGTATAGGTATTACGGAGAATGATAAAGATAACGGGAAAAAATATCTTATAGATAAAAATATCGATATAACAGGATTGAGAATACAAGAAAATGGATTGCAGTAGAAAGAGAGAATCTACAAAAGCAACAATAGAAATCGCTACATTCAAACTTGAAGTAACCCAAATGAGAAATCATAATAGCTACCCCACACTCATAGGATAATATATAAAATGATACATTTTTATACCCAATTCAGGCTGGATAACTATCGCTTTCATGCTAAATATGATAAACCCATATAATTGGATAAACAATATCTAAAAATCAAACTTATAGAATCATTTGGGACATATTGCAATGAACACAAAAACAACATTTATTTCTTTCACACTATACAATTCAAATTTGTATAGATTTATAAAGATAATGTTATATCAAGACAAGTTGATACAAACAGTAAGAAAATATTGTGAAAGTGTATCCCCTCCCTTGATTTGAGAACAATTACCATGTTATACACGGTCTTAGAATCTCAAAAAGATTCATAGAGACAGAAAGCATGGGCATTAAGAGCATCATGACAAGGAGATAATCTATGAGAATCTTAGGTTTTACCACAAGAGCCCTATTTTACAAAAGCACAACACAAGAATGGCATACATCAATAGAGATTCTCTCTCATTCTTGCTAAAAGCAACAAAGGCTATCACCCCTGCTTTTGCCAGAGCCAAAGGCTAGGAAATCAAAAACAAATAATCAAACCAGAATCTAAGTAGTCTTTGTTTGGATAGGTTTGGTAAATGTGTAAAAGCTTTGTTAGGAGTCATTTAGGTATGAATATTATTGATTTGACGCTTCTTTTGGTGCTAGTGATTATCCCGCTATCTCTGTATTTTGTGTATTCTTATTGGAAAATTTATAAATATTTTCATATCACAACAAGATTAAAATTGTTTTTTCACATAAGAGCTGTGAAGAAAAAACTAAGGCAAAATAAAACAATACACAATGCTATCCCTCCCGCAATTCGCCCCAAATTCTATTATTTGGCTATGCCTGTGATGGTTATTGTTGTTATGTTTCTTTTTCCTGTATTGGTGATTTTGCTTAGTATCTCTTATCATGGCATGGATAGTTGGTTACAAACAAGTGATGTCTTTGGCTTGTGTATTGTTTGGTTTTTGTTTTTGTATTGTGTGTTGAGGGCAATAGCCTTTATTATTGTATATTTCACAATGGATGAAATATATGAGAAAAAGGGAGGTATTTTTATCCTCCACAATGGACACCCAACATTTTTGAAAGCAAGGCATTATAATGTTGTTATAGACTATCGCAAGCTTTAACTTAGCAGGTATGCCACTTAGGTATGGGGGACAATATCAAGCATTCTCTTTGGTGAGATTTTATGAAAAAGAGGGCAAGGAGTGTGTTTGCGAATGCTGTATCGTGCATTGGTATAGAAATGATGTGATACGTGCTGATATAATACTTGGTCGTTTGTTTAGAAAACTACATTATGACGTAACATATTCAAAGACTACATCATTTTAAGCTTTAAACAAAACTTAAAACTCCACGTACGCAATGCCACCAACTGCGTATAAAATATCAATCTGTACCCTTGCCTCTTTTGCTTCACCACTCTAATGCTTATTTGACTTTCCTCTTGTGATAATCATATATACTTTTTCAAATAATTATTATCCAAAGCCCCTCCACTATGGCTTATATCTCTTGGCATACTAGCATTTTTGTGTTTGGATATATGTCCAAAGGATACTATCACTACCCCAAAATAGCCTGTTATTCCTTTTGTCTTATGTTTCAGTGTATTTCCAAAGGATAACACCATTGCCCACTTGCTTAAGAACATAAACGCTTATATCAATACCCATACATAATGTTTTAGATTCTGCAAAATGGATAACATAATCATACATTGTACCACCAACCCCATCAGAATATGGTTCTATTACATTATGTTTAGGCATAGTAGGAGGCAGCCAATCTAATTCGCTAGGTTGATGTTTGATGGTATCATTAAGCTCTATTGTGCGTATTATGCTCTATACTTTTTCAAGTGTTGTGTTTTTATAAGTGGCTTTATAGACCCCACCACAGCAAAAATACCCATCTTCCACCATTTGCCCACTCATCTCATACCATAAGACACTATCAGCTTGTAGCCAAGACATGTCCTTTTGCTCTACTGCCTTGCCCTCTTTTTCTACTCGGGCAAAACCCGATACTAAACTTTTCGCACTTTGTATTATCTCTAGCTCTGTAAGCTCATTTGCAGCGTTGGCACAGCTGCATAACAAGAAAAGGGCTAGACATATATTTTGTAGGATTCTAGTTGTTTGCATATACACTCCTTATGGCATATATAAGTAATTTAGAACTTGTCTTTGCTTGTTGTTGCCCCTTTATACCTATCTCCCCATATCGCCAAAGCTTCTAAAATCTCTTTCAAACTCTCCCCTAGTGGCGTTAGGGCATATTCCACCCTTGGTGGGACCTCTGCATAGATTTTGCGTTTCAGAAGTTTTGCTTCTTCTAGCTCTCGCAAGTTCTGTGTCAAAACCGCTTGTGAGATGTTTTGATTCTTAGTAGCGGAAATGCTTTTTTTAAGCTCCCCAAAGCGTTTGGTCCCGCTTAGCAAATCACGGATAATAAGAAGTTTCCATTTATTGCCAACGAGATTAAGCGTCGTCTCAACCGCACAAATTGAATGATATTTTTTCACAATTTAGCTCCTTTTATGCTATTGTACTTGATTACTTGCATTGTATCTCAATCTTATGTTATGTAATGTTTGCATGCTATGCTAAAATCAACATCTTTAGACTTCATAAATACCACCATTGTTTCTCTTTAGTATCTCTTGCATTATGATTATTCGCTCTTATTGGGCTTTATTTGTGATGTATGGATATAGCCCTGTGTCGCCTTTGTCGCATCCGTTACATTTGGTGGGAAATATAGCACATTCATATAATCTTTATGCTTTGTTGGCATTGTCTGCCGCAATACACGTTGCCAGCCATTCACATCAGGAATTCTATTTTGCAATCGTTCAAGGTTAAAAACTAAGATTTTATCCCATTCTTTTACTTGAATCTGTGCTATAACTTTACCATTTGGCTTATCACGCACATTGATGAAAGTATCGGTAGTATTTGGTATAAAGCTCCATTCAACAAAACTCCAAGTTCGTGCTTGCTCCTCATACCATGCCCTATCATATGGTTTAGATTCTATAAGACGCATAATATTCACATTTTTTACATTCATCATTATGCCACTACCGCATGCAGAGACATCGCTATATATCGCAACATCTTGCATTGTAGTATTACCAGCAAAATCTGCTAGGAGTTTCTCTTTTTCGTTACTAAGCTCTAACTCTGCTTGGAAAGTTACTGTACCCGCTAACCCAGCTTTAAACCATTGTGGTAACTGTTTATAAATCTTCTCATCGAGTTCTTTAGGCAAATTAGAAGCCTTTATCTCACCATTCAAAGACAGTGTGGCATTGTGCAAATCTCCTTGCATCAAGACTCTCCCCATAGTAACATCGCCCACACATTCATTTTCGGCTATATCATGTGTAAGTGTGAGATTGGCAGAAAACTTGAGAGGTTGTAGCAGAGTAAAAAAGCAAAGTTTCTCACCATCACTCCACATACAGCATTTATCACCGCTATATCCATAGTTACAACCTTTTGTTGTAATAAAATATTGTTTAAGATTCGATAGATTCTTAGCTTTTACTTGGCTACCATTAGCCCCAGATAAAAAATTCTCAATCCACCAAGATTCACTCATAGAATCAGAATCATAAGATTCTGCATGAGAGTTTGCATAGAGACAAATGCAAATAAGCATAATAATACGAATAATTTTACACATCAGAAACTCCTTAATTCATCATACATATAGCAAGTCTATAAGATGAGATTGTATCGATTGTAACAGATTTCTCTACAATCTCAAAAATCTTACTCAAGAATATTGTTGATACATTTCCTTTGCAAGAAAGAGGCTTTACGCTCCTCCAACTGAAGTGTATAGAGTTCGCTCAATGATTCTCATCACACAAAACAAGTTTTATGGAATCTCAAAGCATTACATCATGGAATCTATAAGCCTTAGATTCACTATAAAAGACAGGTATGGACATGTAAAGAATTATTATCCACTGGCACAACATTCCTAAATAAATTGGTGTAAATTTACTTCACACAATTCTAGCAAATTTTCGTAAAATCTCTATATGATATTCTAAAATTTTGAAAAATTTTTATCAATAAAACTCCATATTTACACAATAGTATTAAAAATACTACTACATTATAAAATTACTCCTACTTGATTTTTACAACTTACTCTATTATCATTCCAATGTGCTTTTTGAAAGCAAAATTTATTATAAAGGATAGACTATGAAAATAGCAGTTTTGTGCGCAAATGGCAAAGCAGGGAAGTTAATCGTAGAGGAAGCCATAAATAAGGGCTTAGAGGTTAGTGCCTTTGTGCGAGATTCTAGTAAAGCACGATTTGATAGCAAAGTGTGCGTGGTGCAAAAAGATATTTTTACCTTAGAATCTAGCGATTTGCAAGGCTTTGATGTGATAATCGATGCCTTTGGTGAGTGGCAAAATCTTAGCTTACACAAAGCCCATATGGAGCATTTGGTGCAGATTCTATCAGGCAATAGTGCAAAATTCTTAGCAGTGGGCGGTGCAGGTAGTCTGTATATGGATAAGGAGCATAGCGTGATGTTTATGGATACACCAGACTTCCCACAAGAGTATATCCCCGTAGCAAAGGCTACTGCCGAAGTTTTAGAAGTGCTACGACCAAACAACAAGATTAATTGGGTGTATGTCAGCCCACCAGCGGTATTTATCCCAGATGCACCAAAAAGTGGCAAATACAAAATCATCGGCGAAGAATTTGAGGTAAATAGCAAGGGCGAATCTAAGATAAGCTATGCAGATTATGCAATAGCGATGATAGAGATTGCCCTAGATTCTACATATTCTAAGCAGAGGGTTGGCGTGATAGGGCTGTGATAGCCCTACTCAAAGCTATCAAGTGAGATTCTATGGCAAACTTACTCCAAATCTTAGAGATTTTCTAATTTTATTGTATGCGGCTCTTTGATGTCTAGAATCGCTTCTCAAATCGCATTCAGTACGATTCTAGCAATCTAAGTTTTAAGGGATTGAGAGGGCTTGTGGATTCTAATAGGACAGAAAATAAGAGCGGCAAGTTTGGGCTTTAGAATCTCCAATTTAGATTCTAAAAAGTGAAATCTATGGAGTCTAAATTTTTTCTAGATTCTTGAATTTTAGATGTTTCGGATATTGCATATCCTCAACATGACGGATTAACATGTGTATGAGATTCTAGAATCTCAAATAATAATATTATCCAAGATTCTAAAGATTCTGTATTATATGAAACCCTAAATTCTGTCATATTGAGCGAAGCGAAATATCTAAGAATCTAGATTCTCAATTATTTTGGAATTTATTAAGATTACTGATACTATAGAAAGCAAGATGCTAAATAATCATGGGATTTAATAAGCTGCGATAATAAAAGATTATGCCTTATTGATACATAAATAATGAAAAATTGCGAATCTCATGAATTTTTAAAATTCTGGAATCTTAAAATTTCTACGAGTTTTTTGTAAAAATGGTAAGATTTTCTATGAAACAAATCATACATATAATGGAGTACAATTTTTATAACTAATAATCAATCCGCTAATGTAATCTATTTCTAAAATGTATGAGAATCGCAATACAACATTATAAAACCAATCATAGAATTTTATATAAGCCTTTTAGAAAAATCATATTGAGATATGCTATCCAATTGATTCACATATAAAACCTTAATGTCAGATTATAGAAAGCTCTTTGATGTTTATTATGCTACATACATAAGATAATGTTTATCTAACTATCTACATTCCCCTTTTACAAAGTCATAGGGTATTTGGTTATCCTTTCAATGTTGCCTTGAATTTGTTATGCAATATATCAGTAATTTGTTGCAATATTTCTTGCATTTGGGATTCTTGTAGTGTCATTTCATTTGATTGGAATATGATACGAATGCTTAAGGCATTTTGTGAATCATTTTCATCAAATACATCTAATGGTATAATATGTTGTATATATGGTAATTTTGCACGTTCAATTTCTAATTTAATAACATAAAATGTTATGCTTTTATCAAGCAAAAGTGTCAAATCTCTTTTATTAGCTTGATATTTTGAAAATTCTTTTGCCATTTTATTATCATTTGTTTGATTGAGGAGCTGCATAACATCAATTTCACAAAAAAATGCCACATTTATCTCGTATTGTTTTGCAATACTGGGGTGAAGTTTTGAAATCACACCAATAATTTCATTATTTTTTACAATATTCCCACTTTGGTATGGGTGTATAAGATTATTTTTTATAAATTGACTTGACATATTTAAACACTCAAAATGTCCGATAATTCGACTGATATTCTGTGAAAATGAAAAAAAGTTTATGGGAATCCCTTTGGGATTTGGATAACTTGGAGGCAATGCACAATCACTCATAACAAAAGCTAATTTTAATGTAGCATTTCTATCACTATCATATACATAGCCTATTTCGAAAAGACGAATACCCTCATAACCATAACGTTTATTTTTTGCTACTGTTTCTAACATGTGGGGTAGCAATGATGGTCTTAGGGTATCAAGCTCGTTTGTAATCGGATTAACAAGAGATTTATTGGCTTTTAGTGGCTCAAAACCAAGATTTTTCAAAATCTTAGAATTATCAAATACATAATGCACACATTCCATATAACCATTTGCTAATGCCCTGTTACGTAATCGTTTAAGTTTTTGATGCAATATATAGGCTTTGGTGATTTGCGTGTTTTGATAAATTGTGTGAGGTTTTGATTGCACCTTATCGACACCATAGAGACGTAATACTTCTTCAACAATATCTTGCCTACTTTTAATATCATTTCGAAAGATAGGTGGCTGGGCTATAAAAAATTTTTCATCGCAAGTAGCTTGGATTCTAAAATATAATTTTTTCAAAATCAAGGCAATTTCTTCTTTTGCAATTGTATTGCCAATGCAATCTGAAATATAATCAAATGTCATATGAATATTCGTTGGCTCTTTGGTACGTATGATTTCTTGAACTCCTGAATATAAATTAATTTTCAACATATTAAGACTTTTGCACAAAAAATCCATACCAACTTCTAAATCTGGATTTGTTCCTCTAGTGGAACGTTGTATAGTATCATGATGAAACATTGTTTTATCTTTACCATAAAGTGAATTAGCAATATAATCTGAATCGATAAAACTTGCTTCCAAGATTAATGTTCTAGGATAATCATGTTTTTCCAAAATATGAAAATTTGCACCAATTTCATTTAATTTATGCAGTGTTATAGTATTTTCACTGTGGATTTCGCTATATACTGCCTCTAAATCATTTTCATCTTTTTTGATTAAAAGTTTTGCTTCTTTTCCATTGAGGGATACGTCTTTAGAATCCATAGCATAGGCATTAAACAAAACTCCTGTCATATAGGTAGTGTATTCCATGAAATTTGCCACATCATCATTTTTGTATTTTTGAATAATACCAAGTGTTAATGCTATGTTTAGTGGTGTGTAGATTTCTTTTATTTCAACAAGACGATATAAAAGAGAAGAATGCAAATCTCCATGTGGCACAACTTGTAAAAATCTACCTACACCAAGTGCAACTGTTGGTTCTTGTGCTGTAACGTTATGGATAATAAGATTAAAAGCACTTCCAATATCTCTTGCGATTCCTAACACAGATAGACAGTCTCCACGATTTGGAGTAATGCCTAATTCCAATACGGATTGATTAAACAAGGCATATTCGCTAAGCTCTTTACCCAACACGAGATCCCCTATACTAGAATCTAATTCTAATATACCATCATTAAGTTTCGGTAGACCGATTTCTGTACTTGAGCAAAGCATACCATGACTTGTAATGCCGCGAATTTCACTCTTTTGAATCTGCGTTTGATTGTTTTCTCCGTAAGGTAAAATAGCACCTATTGAGGCAAGAGCTACATATTGATTTGGTCGGACATTTTTTGCACCACAAACAATTTGCAATATTTCTTTACCATTATCAACTTCACAAATACTAAGTTTGTCTGCATTTGGATGTTGTATTTTTTTAACAATTTTTGCCACTACAACATTTTTTGGAACACTAATTTTATAGTCTCTTTCTACCTCTAAACCTATATTACTTAAGGTGGTTACCAATGTTTGCCATTCCAATGTATTAAGATTAATAAAATGTTTTAAACTTTCACTTGTAACTATCATTAAAATTGCTCCAAAATTCTTAAATCTGTTTCATAAAAACTACGTAAATCGTTAATACCCCATTTTAGCATGGCTAATCTTTCAATCCCCATGCCAAAAGCATAGCCACTCACATCTTCATATCCAACTGCTTTAAATACATTATGATGTACTACACCACAACCAAGTATTTCTAAAAAACCTGTGTGTGAACACACTCTGCAGCCACTACCTTTGCAAAACATGCAGCTTATATCGACTTCGGCACTAGGCTCTGTAAAAGGAAAAAATGAAGAACGAAAACGAATTTTTACATCATTACCAAAAATGTATTGTATAAACTGCACCAAAATGTCTTTCAAATGGGCAAAACTAATATGATCTCCATGTTCCACAACCAAACCTTCACACTGATGAAACATAGGGGAATGTGTCAGATCATAATCACGTCGAAATGTAGCTCCAGTACATATCATGCGAATTGGTGGTTTGTTTTGTTCCATAGTACGAATTTGTGTCGGAGAAGTATGTGTTCGTAATAGCATAGAATCTTGAAAATAGAACGTATCCTGCATATCCCTAGCCGGATGATATTTGGGCATATTAAGTGCCTCAAAATTATGAAAATCATCTTCTATAAAACCAGCATCTTGCAAAGAAAAATTAAGACCAATAAAAAAGTCAATAATCATATCTCTCATTTGATATATCGGATGACCGTTACTCATCAATCCATGTGCTTTAAAGAGACTTGCGTCAATTTTTTCTTGTTTTAATTGTAATTCTAACTCTTTTGAATCAATTATTTCTTTTTGTGTATGAAATAGCGATTCAAATTCCTTTTTTAATATATGTAAATCTGCTGCTACTTCTTTTTTAGAATCTGTGCTTATCTGACTTAATGCAGCAAATGCTTGTGCAATGTATCCCTTTTTTCCACTTACTTTGATACGTAATGATTCTAATTGTGTCCTATCATTAACTGATTTTAATTCCGCAATAGAATCTGTTATAAGTTTTTTTAACTCTACCATATATATACCTTTAAACATTATAAATTTTGGACTTTTAAGAAATTTTTATGCTAAGTACACATGAGAAGCTCTGTGATTCTATCAAAAAAATATATTTTTAGTGCAAAAAATATGTTTTTTTGATAAAATAAAGGGTAATATTATTGTGAGGTGAGATATGAGAGAAAAAGGTATTTTTGAGAAAATTGTTGATAGAGAGATACCGTCGACTATAATATTAGAAAATGACGAATTTATGGCATTTAATGATATTGCCCCAAAAGCACCGATCCATGTATTAATTATACCAAAGAAATGGGTCAAAGATTTTAATGGTGTAGATGGTATATTAATGGGTAAGATGAGTGAATTTATATTGCAAGTTGTTGATAAGCTTGGTGTTAGAGAAAGTGGTTATAGATTGATTACCAATATTGGTGAAGATGGAGGACAGGAAGTGCCACATTTGCATTTTCACTTACTTGCAAAACGAAAATTAGAGTCACATTTTGGATAATACATATCCATGTAGAGCCTTAATAGATAGTTTTTATGAGCTATGAGTATGTATTTTGTATAAAATTATGTCGTGATTGCTAGATTCTACAATATTAAAAATTTATGGGAAATGCAAAGTTCTGATTCTCTGTAATGTATCAATATGACTTTTGTTATACATAGAAGTAGCGATATAATGAATTAATATCAATGGAATTTGTGGATTTCTTTCGTTTAGCATTACTATTTCAGAGTTGCGGTATTGCTAATCTTACTAAATCATGAAGTTTTTTGTGTAACATGTAAGAAAATTCAAAATTACGCAGCTAATAAATTGCATTAATTTTTAGATGCATGCAATAAAGAGTTAGTATGAAAAATAATAAGGAATGCCATGCATATAGTATTGCAAATGATTGGTTTAGCTTGTACCCTACTTTTTTTTTCAGCATGTTCAATTAATAAAAAGTTTATTTCTTTGGTTAAAAGCAAACAAATCGGTTTTATCAGTGATGGCAGTTATGTATTGCAAGACCCGCCACCGGGAAAAGCACGAATTTATGTATTTAGAGATAATAGTCGTATTGGATCGTATGTTGGATATACATTACGTATAGAATATGAACCTAAACTTGATTCTAAAGGTCGTCCAAATTATGATAATTATCAAGATTCTTTAGGATATATGGCAGTTGGAAAAACATTCTTTGCAGATATTTGGGCAGGACACCTAGTGGCATTAATGACTAAAACAGAGGCAATGTCGTATTTAATTTTTACTCCAATGGAAGGACAAATTTATTGTATACAAGGCAATATGAAAAATGGTTGGACTATGCCGCGTCCAAATATTGTTTTTGTTAACAAAACCACATGTGAAGAAGCATGGATAGATTATTATAAAAGTGAAAACATAGATTTTCAGAATCAATGGCGTAAAACATACAATGAGAGAGGCGATAGAATTCTTATAGAACCACCATTTGAGGTTTTAGATTCATACAATTTACATAATTAAAAATTTCATATTCCCAAACATATAGAATCAAAGGGTATTATTTTATAACAAATACTATGTATCTAATCTTAAGTTTCTTTTGCGATATGGAATTATAATTTTTAGTCCATACAGGTTTTTATGGAATATGTTATAATTCTAGTTATTTACACTAAGGAGACATTGTGCCAACATTATTCCGCATTTTTGGTAAAGGCATCTTGGTCGTTTTACCACTTACTATTGTTATTTGGTTATTATATTTCTTATTTGGTATATTTGATAGTATTTGGAATATTGTATTAAGTATGGTGCGGTGGGTTGTCGCATTGATTGTACATGAGGCAATAGATGAAGCAAAGATTCCCAGTATTTTTGTTAGTATAAGTATTATTGTTAGCATTATTCTCTTGATTTCTTACATTGGTTATAAATTTGAAAAAAATCAAAATGCTATTTTCATCAAACTTAGTGAATGGATAGTAGCAAAAATACCATTTATCGGAAGCGTGTATTACACAATCAAAGATCTTGTGAGTATGATAGGAGGAAGCTCAAAGGATAAATATTTGGGTGTAGCATTTGTTACTATTGGAGAAGGGGAATTAATGGGTTTTATAACAAAAGAAGAAGAAGAATTTTTTTGGGTTTTTTGCCCATTAACACCGCCTACATCAGGACTATTATTAAGAATCCACAAAGATAACATTAAAAAATCATCAATGAGTGTTAGTGATGGACTAAAAAAGGTGGTATCATTTGGGGTAAAATAACAGGATTCACTATATTTAATTGTGCCTACAAGTAATATCAAGTAGCACGAGATTCCAATAACCATGAAACATAAAGATTATATGGCAATTTTATAGATCTTTTTTATTACAGCAAACATTGAATGATATTGCGAATGTGATGTATTTTTGCACTATGTAAAATTGATAGGCTAAAATTAACAGATAATGCAATTAATTCCACATAAACTGCGATACTTATCCCGTAATTGCCAAGCAGAGTTATTATTGTGGAATCACAAATATCATAGTTAAAATAGAAAGTTTAAAAAGTATGCTCTGAATTGGGCATAAGATGTAACATATTAATTTCACGTCTGCCAAATAGACGCATTGGCATTCCCCACCAGCCAACCCCTTGACTTATAAAAATCTGGGAAGTTTTGTTATTATGAATAAAACTGTGAAGACCATATAAAAAAGGTTGATCAAACAAAACAAGAAGATGGAATGGGAATATTTGCCCACCATGCGTATGCCCACTCAATACTAAATCTATGTGTTCACCATTGAAATAATTGATAATTTTTGGCTGATGTGATAAAAGAATAGTTGGGAGTTTATTATTTGCATTAGTAAGTGTGGCTACAAGATTTGGAGTTAATATACTATCTTTAAATGACCCCATTTGTCCAGCTAAATCTGCTATTCCTGCTATATTAATCCCTATATTATATAATGTTACATTTTGATTCACAAGTGTTGTAATACCCAAATCATGCAGTTCTTTTAAAATAGTGTAGGTATCATAGTAATATTCATGATTCCCTAATACATAATAGACTCCATATTTTGCCTTTAATCTACCAAGTTCTCGCACAGAATCTTGCACAATAGAATAGTAATTATCTATGATATCGCCTACCATAACGATAATATCTGGATTAAGAGCATTTGTTTGGTCTACAATTTGTGCTACTTGCTTTTGATTCATCAAGACATCAATATGCATATCTGTAAATAATGCAATTTGCAATGGCTGTTTTAAATTATTAATTATAATTTTCTCTTCTACTACATTTGGCTTTTTAGTATTTAAATAAAAACTTAAACATGTTAGGAATGCAATAGCAAACCAAGCTATGATGATAATAATACTTTCAAGCTTATAGAGACTAAAGGCACCAAATCCAAGTCGAATACAGAGAGTAAGAACAAAAGTTATCAATGCAACATTAAAGCTAATCCAAAAGATACCCAAGCTACTTGATAAAAATGTGTAAAGCATGGCATTTGTATGTGTATGATAGAGTTTAAAGAATAAAATTATACACACGAAATTCGCAACAACAATACATTTGCCAATGTGTTTAATAATGGGGCTAGTAGAAATATTTTTAAATAAAACAAAATAAATAAAAATATGCATTAAAATGATAGCAACAAAAAAAACAATTCGCATACCAATAGACATATAACCTCTTTGTGGTCTAAATTTTCTGCTATAATTTTAGCATTTTTTGTAAGGAATATGATGAAATTAAAAAGTGTTTTGTTTGTTTGCTTAGGTAACATTTGTAGATCTCCTTTGGCAGAAGGAATTGCACGTCATCTTAGTGAAAAGAATCATTGGAATCTTAAGATTGATTCATGTGGTACAAGCAGCTTTCATCGTGGCGAACCTCCTCATCATAAGTCTATAAAAATTGCACAAAAACACAATATTGATATTTCTCTATTACGTTCAAGACCTATTAATATCTATGATGACATGGACTTTGAAATAGTTATAGCAATGGATTCACAAAATAAAAAAGATATTCTAGCACTTGGATTTGATAGAAATAAAGTTTTTAAACTCGGAGATTTTGGAAATGGTGAAGACATACCAGATCCCTATTACTACAAGGATGATGAAGGATTTGCCAAAGTATACGACTTAATAGAATCTTTATTGTATTCTATGTTTGCCTCATATGGATTACATGATAAGCCAACAAATGATTGATGCAACCTATACTCCAACTTTAATCACTGCATATTTAATGAGATAATATGGATTCTTGAGGCATACTGTTCCCATTTCTCATGTAAAACTTAGTATATTTTCCGCTTAAATTGGAATAAGGCTTACCCAATTTTTGCAATCCTATATATTAGATCTAGAAAAACTTAAGTACTTTTTGAGCTTTAATTAAACCTTGCAATAGGCTTTATTGCATATTCTAATAAAACTAAGGCTACTGCATTGCAATCCACAGTATAAATATGTAGGAATACACAACAACGCATACTAATTCATGACATAAATGTAATATTTGATTAGCTAACTATTTTGTAACCTTTGAATAATATCTGCTGTAAAGAATAATTCATGTGCCATGAATCGAAAATTGATTAATCCAGCTAAATATCCATCTCCCTCTGGCAATTTTGCTCCAGCAGTTGCATCTCTCGCTACTCCGACTTCAAATCCTTCTGCTAACAAATCTCTTAAATGAGAATCAAGATGTGTATTGGCATCCATACCACATAGAATCACCTGTTTAACTCCATTTGTTCGTAATTGTGTAATCAAATCGCTACCAGTAAGCCCAAAATCTTTTCTTGGTGTGGTAAGAATTGTTTTATTATCCAAAATAAAGGGTTGCAATTCTGGTAAAAAATCTGCTCCGCTATTTACTATATCATTTGCGTGTAATCCTTCGCCAGAACCATGTGCAAATTTCGTACCGCGAATAAAATTTTTTATAGGTGTTCGTGGAAAATTTTGCAAATCTTGTTTATTCCATACAACATAAGACACGAATACTGGCAACACTAAAGCTTTTGCTGTACGAAACAACATGCTAATATTTTCTATGGTATTATTTTCCTTAATGCTTGCTCCATAAATACCCCAGCCAACACCCTTAGGGCTAAGAAAATCAATTTGTGGGTTTACCACAACAAGCCCAATAGAATCTCTTTGCAACTGCATCGGTGTTTTTGGCAGCATCATCTTTTCTTTATCAACATATTCGGGATTGATATTAATATAATTTTGCTTTATAGAATCTGTTTTATTCTCATTAGCATACATTGCTCCAATACCTAATGTACCTATACCAATAAGTTTTGGAAAACTCTTTCGTCTTGGTAAGTTTATATCTTGCATACTTGTATTTTGCATAATAGCCCCTTAAACAATCTTAAATAAACAATTATATATCAAAATTATTGTGTACTTATCAATATTTTTGTTAAGGGGCAATGATTTTTATTGTTCATATAAAAATTTCTTTCTAACATAAAAATATAATATATTATGTAAAATCGTATAAAAGACTTAATAATATACTATCTGTATTGATTATTTTAACTTTTAAGAGAATATTAAATCTTATTTTACAAGTCTTAAATTTTTTAGCAAGTTTTATCATAATTCTATATTTTGCAAAGTTTAGAGAATCATGAGATTCTGCTAATAAGAAATTGCAAAATGCTAGTATAGATACAAAACATTAATTTGCATAGTAAAACGACATACTAGATACTTTTGCCACTACCAACAAGCCCTGCAAGAAGTCAAAAATCAATGGGAAATAGCCCCAGCAAAGGTCCTAGCAGATTCCAAACTCATATCTTTAGCACAAACTATGGAAAATCAATC
>CASFZH010000039.1 GCA_949299115.1 uncultured Helicobacter sp.
ACAAAGTGATGCAGATTTCTTATTTAAAAATATTGAGACAAATAAAGTAGCAGTCTTAGACACAGAGGAAATGAAAGAGACAAAAGGTGAATTTTGGGGTAGCCTATTAGCTGCATTTTTTAATCCAATTATAGATAAAATAGGAGATTGGTGGAGAGGAAGATTAGATGTATGGTTTAGATAATATACGCTATATATAATTCAGTATAATCCAAATTCGATTTTTTTAATTCATAACTATTATCTTTAATAGTTATGAATTTTTTATTTATTTACAATAAAAGGGAATGTTATGCGAATAAGAATAATGTGTTTTAAAAAATATATATTTATAAGCTCTATCATGATAGCTACTTTAGTAACGAGTAGCAATGCAGCTTGTATAGCAACCTATTGTTTTACTGGAGAGATAGGGTTGGGTGGTGTGTATCACAATATTAATGGTGGTAGTTTGGCTCATATTGATAATCGCGGTGGTTATCTTAGTATAGGTGGTGCTTCGATATATAAGCGACTTCAAGCAGCTGGAGTAGTGAGATTAGGTGGTGGTGTGAGTACACTGTCTGGACAAAATCTAGTTTCAAGATCTACAAAAGGCTTTTTTATAGATGATTATTTTCTTAGAGTTGGTTTTAATATCGCTAGTCAAAATATCCCATTATATATCAATTTTATAGCTAATTTAGATAGATTCCAACAAGGTCTAAACGGTGTCAATAGAATGTTATTTGCACTTGGAATAGAATTAGAAGGAAAAATCCCCATAGGTAAAGCAAATATAATGTATAGCGGTGGATATGCGTGGTTGGCTGAAGGTATATATCAATTTGGCAAATTAGATTCTCATATTAATGGTGAACATAATTATGCCATTATAGCGAGTCTGGGATTATCCTATGATATATCTAACAACGCAAGTGTGTATATAAAAGCCATTGGTAAATATTATGATTTACATGCTTCTAGTGTTGTAGATACTAATTTGAGTTTCCCAGCTTCTCATCATTTTACTGCTATGCTTGAGATTGGAATCAATGGAGTATTATATGGGTATAATAGGGTGCAATAAAGGTCAATAATTATAATAAGAAATAAATATTGCATTTAAAGGATTTATCATGAAGAAAATTATTTCGATTGTTTTACTTGGTTCAGTGTTAAGTTGTGTTTCTGTATCAGCAAAAGCTCAAAATGATATAGTAGCAAGTAAGGTCGCTAGTAATCATGTAGCTACATTACAACAAAGTGATGCAGATTTCTTATTTAAAGATATTGAGACAAATAAAGTAGCAGTCTTAGACACAGAGGAAATGAAAGAGACAAAAGGAAACGGTTTGTGGTCTTGGTTAATTAGCATTTTCAAACCAACATTTTGTTGCACTATCAAAATATAGCTAATAGTGCTACTATCCTGCGTTATTAATTAAGATAGACTGTCGTAGTAAATGCTAAATAATATAGATAATCTTGATAGTTATGCTATCGTGTTTTTAAACACTAAGTGCTATAATATGTAAATACTAATTACTTTTTTATAGGATATAAATGAGACATTGTATATTTTTGCTTGTATGGATAGTTTTGTGTCCTTTGCTTTATGCTAAACCTGTAAATATCGATGAGATTTTTACAAAAAATAGGCAGTTACGTCTGCTTCCCTCATTTTCTTATATTAATATTAACCGCAAAAATCCACTACTGTCACTTATTACCATTCCAGATATTAGTGGTGGCAATCAAGTGATTAATACTCCTGTTGTCGTTGGGAATCAAGAAATAAATCAAGATTATCTCTATTTTTCTTTTAATATTCGTTATGGGGTCTATAAAAGAGTGGAAATATTTAGTGCAGCGAGTGCCTTTTGGCAACATAGTAATATTGGTATTAATGGGAATTTTACTTCTTATAACAACGGTGATTTTAATTCATGGAATCTAGGTTTCCTTGTGCAGGCAAAAAAAGAAGGCAAGTTGCCAGCATTACTTGTTGGTGGGAGTGCTGATTTACTAAATACTTCATATTTTAGCAATGGCAACAAAAACTTGCAGTATTTTAAGGGATTCTCTATTTTTGCTACGAGCTTTTACACGGTTGATCCACTTGTTTTTTTGATTCAAGCAAGTTTCCGTTTTAATTTAGAAAATACACTTGATGCATTAAGTATCAATAGCGGAGAAATATTTACCCTTAATCCTATGATATATTTTGCAGTAAGTCCATATATTTCACTTAATTTTGGTATAAGGTATCAGTATAGGACAAGAGATAGAGTTGATGGTATTATTACGTCTGCACCTGGTTCATCAGTGGCTTATACTTTTGGTATGGCATATGAAATAAAATCTCGTCTTATATTTTTTGCTGATGTAGAAAGATTTGATAGCAATGAGTATACAAGTAATGCTATTAATCTGACATTATCATATAGAATTTAATATGCGTTTATTTTTTATCATATCCTTGTTCCTTATACGGTGTTATGCAGATATATATATCAATAATGCACCAGTTGTTTTAGATAAAAAGATTTTATCATGGGTAGAGATAAAAGATAAAAATGTTACAAAACAACGTTATGATTATAGCTGTGGGAGTGCATCTCTCTCCACGATTTTAAAATATTATTATAATATAGATGTAAGTGAAAGAGAGATTCTAGATGCTATTCTTTTATCAAAAGGGATTGATATTAATAAAAAAGAAACAATAGAAATTAATGAGGAATTAAGAAAAAAAGCAAACTTATCATTTTTGGATTTGGCTGATTATGCCCTAGAGAAAGGTTTTAGAGGTTTGGGTTTGGCTCTTGATTTAGAATCTTTAGCTAAACTGAAGGCTCCTGTGATTATATATGTTAATGTACGAGATAATGAACATTTTACTGTATATAAGGGTATGGATTCTCATTTTGTTTATCTAGCTGACCCTAGTTTTGGAAATATTAAGGTAAGTATTGGTAAATTCAAAGAAATGTTTTATCAAAGAAAGGACTTGACATATCCTGGTAAGATTCTTGCTCTTGTCCCAAATAATGCAAGCATTATGATTCAAGAAGATTTTATGAAGGTTCAACAAAATACACAATTTACAGATGAAATTATCAAAGAAAAAGCTATTCGATAATTATTATAAATCCCAAGAATCATGTATTAGCATAAAAGAAACTATTGGGTTAAAAACTAATTTCTAAACGTAATGTTGCATAATTATGGTTACGCAACTGTTGCATAAACTCCTTTTGTCTATTTGAAAACATGAAAGATAGGGCACAGCCTTTCCATGCAACAAGTATTCCTATTTCAGCTTCATAGATAGCATAATTAAGTGTTACAAGGCTTTGATATCCTCCTATAGTGTTGCCTTGTAAAAAGATATTTCTTCCTATCAGACGTTCCCCAAATCCACCTTGGATATAGATTCTAAAATCATCGTTTATGCTTGTAGAGCCAATATGACCAGTTATTGCCTTAGGTATCCCAAAATCACCGTGCAGTCCCCAGCCGATTCGTAATTTTGCACCGATTTCTAAATGTGTATGGGCATTCCCTAATGCTAGGATACCATAGGGTAGTATTTCAATAATATTGTCTATTATCGAAAACCGATACATAGCCTTGTAATAAATATTAAAAATAAATTCATTTTTAATCTGATGTCTCCAGCCCGGCAATTTTGGATTATTTGTTAACGAGTGGATAATATCTTGTGTTTCTTGTCCCAGTGCTGCATTACCAATTATACCTATGTCAAGAAAGATTTGCTCCATGAAATCATCCACTCTATTTTGCACCATACCACTCATATAGAGAAAACCTGCAAATGGGTAATCATATAAAGAAGGGTTTGGATTTAATCTATCAGCAGGAGAATAAAGTTCTTGTCCCAAGCCAATGGAAAAACGTGATATGGGATTTGTATTGATAAGAAGAGAAAAACCAACATATTTTAATGGGTTATTAATAAACTCTTTTGATGTATAAGTGAGATTATGTCCAGCCGTATAATATCTATCATAATCTGTTGGTGCAAAGTAGGCGTCATTATCACTTTGTAAACTTATACTCTGTTTATTATAATTAGTAAAATATATATCATTTGCAAACATAACTATGCAAAAAGAATTTAAATAAATTAAAAAGAACGTTTTGTGTAAAAAGCACATATAAGTATTATTAAAATAAACTAATGATTCATCTAGTAAGAAACATATATTTATCCACTATATTGAATATGGATAAAACACTTAATAAAATCAATTATATGAATTAGAGAAAACAATTTGTATCTTATTCATTAAGTCCTAAAACAACTTCTAATTTTTCTTTTAAAACTTGAGGTGTAAAAGGCTTAACAATATAATTATTTACCCCAGCCTTTAAAGCAGTAATAACTTCAGATTTACCTCCCTCTGTGGTTACCATAATAATTGGTATATCTTTGTATTTATCTTCAGCTCGCACTTTTTTAACAAGCTCTAATCCATTCATTTCGGGCATATTCCAATCAGTGATTAATACATTGATACCTTCCACACTAGTCATCTGATTCCATGCATCTACACCATGTTCTGCTTCTAAAATATCTTCATAACCGAGTCTTTGGAGAGTGTTCTTAATAATTCTTCTCATTGTCGAACTATCATCAACTACAAGTAATTTCAAATGATGCTCCTTATAATTCATTAAATTAACTAAAAATTACTATTTTTGCATTATAACATATTTTTAATAACTAAAAATCAAATTTTATATTTTTAAAATCAATTTTATTTTCATAAAATGCTTTCCCGATTATTACACCACTAATTTTAGGATATTCACGTATTTTTTCTAAATCTAAGATATTAGAAAAGCCACCACTAGCAATTGTA
Source organism: uncultured Helicobacter sp. (assembly GCA_949299115.1). Taxonomy (GTDB): domain Bacteria; phylum Campylobacterota; class Campylobacteria; order Campylobacterales; family Helicobacteraceae; genus Helicobacter_A. Next base: position 4,872 of record CASFZH010000039.1, read on the forward strand.
AAGATTTGGCTACATATTGCAATTTCTTGTGCAAGCTTTAAATTCATACCCGATAATAAACCATCTTGAGAAATATCAGTGCAAATAATAGCCTCAACACGTGTATGGCAAAAATTTGCTGCAAAATCTATTGCATAGATTTCATTTTCTTGAACCCAACCGTGCGTTACTACTTTGCCATCTTTTGAATCAATGCTAATAGCAATAGGATATTTAGCAGCCATTTCTTTGCTCCACTCACTATTTTGCAGTGCAATAGAGCCAAGTATAATGCGATTTATTCCAGCTTGCCTATATCTTTGGATTGTTTCTTCAGTACGAATGCCACCACCAACTTGTATATTGAGCTGTGTTTGTGTAGCAATGGATTCTATGGTATCAAGATTTTTTGGACTACCCTCAAAAGCTCCATCTAAGTCTACAATGTGTAACCATTTTGCTCCACAATCTTGAAAAAACTTTGCAAAATCAAGTGCATTCCCGTATATTTTTGCAGTTTCTTTTTTACCTTTTGTTAATCTTACTGCTTGAGAATCAAGTAAATCAATAGCAGGAAAAATTTCCATTCAATCCTCCCTTTTATTGTAGAATTATTAGTCTTTAAAATTATCCAGAACGGATTGCTTTAACATTTTATAACGCGACATTACATTGCCATCAAGATTTCCTAAATTTGAGGATATTACGACACCGCCTCTCGAAATGGCATTATCTGCTTCAATCTGTATCTTTTCTCTATCTTTTAAATTTTCTTTTAAATACACGTAATCTATGGGATTGACTTTGATTCCAATTTGTGTGGCTTCCATAATGTTGGACAAAAGTGCCTTTGTTAGCTCAAGTGCGACTTTTTGTGAGTTTTCTTCTATTTCTTTTACAATGACTTCTTTTGCCATATCTATAGCAATAGAACTTAATTCTTTTTCTAATGCCTCTAAATGCAGTTGTGATTGTTTAAGTGTTGATTCTAATGTAATTAAAGATTGCACAATTTTATCACGTTCTTGATTGATTGTATCTTCCATAGCTTGTTTGGCTTCATTTTTTCCATCTTCAAAGCCACGTTTATATGATTCATCTTTTGCTTGTTCGATGGATTCTTGCATATTTGCCTGAGATTTTTCGAATTGCATCTCAAGACGAGCAAGATTTCCAGATAATTCATCACTTTTATGAAGAAGCTTTTCTATTAATTCTTTTTCTAATGAATTAGATAGCCCGTTTTTTTGTGTAGGAGCCACTTCATTTAATGGTGTGTCATTGGATTCTAGTGTAGAAGATTCGGGCAATACAGATATTTCCTGTTTGATAGGCTGCAATTCCATTGGATGTATAGCTTTAAATTCATATTTATTGACAATATGATCACCTATTTCTGCTTGTTGAATTAAATTATGATTACGCGATAACATCGTCTTGTTCTCCTAATTGTATTAATCCTTGCTCTGATAGATTTTGTACTATCTCGATAATTTTTCTTTGTGCGGCCTCAATATCACGAACTTTTACTGCACCAAGAAATTGTATCTCTTCAGCAAATTGTTCACTTGCTCTTGAACTCATATTGCTCATAAATTTTTGTTTTAACTCATCTGCACTTGATTTTAAAGCTAGGGCTAAATCTTTTTTATCTGCAACTTTTAGAATTTCAATAATGGCAGATTTATCAAGTTTAATCATATCTTCAAAAGTAAACATCATTTCTTTAATTTCATTCGCTAATTGCTCATCTCTTTGCTCTATTTGTGCTAGAGTAGCTTTTGCTGTTTTTTGTCCCATCCTGTTAAACATTTCAGCTACAGCACGAGGTCCTCCCACTTCAACTTTGTAGCTTGTTAGTGATTCTACTTGTTGCTCTAAGACTGCCGATACACGTTTTACAACAGAAGGTGAAATATCTCCCAAGTTTGCCATACGAATAGAGATTTCTGCACGTAATTCATCGGTAAAAAATCCCAATGTTTCTGCTGCACCACCAGAATCCATGTGGGCTAAAATTAAAGCAATTGTTTGTGGGTGCTCATTAACAATAAAGTCAGCTAGCTGTTGTGGTTTAACTTTATCTAGGTAACCAAAGTTTTTTGCTGATTGCATAGTTTTTGCTAATTTATCTAAAACACGTTTTGCAATATCTGGACCAAGAGTTCTAATGAGTAACTCTCTTGCATAATCAACACCACCAGAATTAATATATTGATTAGATTGTAGAATAGTATAGAATTCTTCCAAGACTGCTGCTCCAACAGCTTTATCCGTGCCACTTAATTGCATAATATGTTTGCTGATTTCTGTAATAGATTCAATATCTAAATGATGAAAAACTTCGCTTGTTATTTCTTCTCCAACTTGAATAAGTAAAATTGCAACCTTTTCTGACATAGAAAGTTCATCATATTGTGCTCTTTGTTTTTGTGTTAAATTCATTGCCATAGAATACCCTTATTTTATGTTTTATTTCATTTCTATCTCATCTCGTATAAGTGCTTGAAATAAGCCTGCCACTTCATCTGGTTTTGTTCGAATCGCATCTTTTATTTTTTCAAGTAATACATCATATTTTACCGCATCTTCGTTAAATCCAACACCAATACCAAGTTGCTCTTCAACTCTTTTTCTCATTTCATTAGCACGGTTAAGAGTATCATCATCTTCATCAAAATCGAAGAGTGGCTGTTTATCAATCTCTTCTTCTTCATGTACTTCGAGCATTCTCTCTGCAAATGGGGCAATAACCTTTTTGTAAAAGAAAAATAATACAATAACAACCAATACATAACGCAAAAGAGGCATGAATGGTCCAAGATATTTCTCTACCGCTTTGGCTACTTTTTCAAAGTTTGTAAGCGGTGGAACGCCAGCTCCAATAGCATTAAGCTGACCTGCAATGACATTTACTACATCCTCTCTTTCTGGTTTGTAACCCGATGCACCTTCGACTATTTTTTTAATATTTTCTAGTTCTTCTTGTGTTCTTGGAGTGTATTGCATAGTAATGAGTCCGGTTTTTTCATCAACCATTTCTGTATATGTCCCATCAACCACCACTGCAACTGTCATACGTTTAAGTTGAGGTGTTTGTAATTTTGTTAGCGTTACTTTTTTATCTGGCATATAATTTCTTACAAATGCACTTTTTGTGTATTCTTCTCGATTATTAGAATCAAGATCTGGTGTTTCAGAAATATTATTAATTACACCCGGTACACCGCCCGGTTCTTTTTCAGCACGTCCTTTTCGAGAAATCTCTTCTCCTGTTTCACTCACTACTGCGGATTCTTTGCTATATTCCTCTTCAGTGCTTTCTTGTTTACCAAAGTCATATTCCATGTTGACACTTACTGTCATTCTATCTGGACCACCAACAAGTTTGCCAAGTGATTGACGTATTTTATCAGCTATTTCTTGTTCGGATTTGATTCTAAATTGTAAATTTTTGAAAGCTTGTTCATTTTCTATTTCTTCTGGACTTTGTTCACCAAGTGGACTACCATGTTGATCAACAATAAAGACATTTTCTGGAGTTAGTCCATTAAATGAATTTGCAACAAGATTTTTGATACCAAAAATTTGCTTTGGAGTAAGCCCCATATTTTCTTTGAGGATTAATGTAACACTCGCACGTGGTATAGCTTTGCTAGTTACAAAAACATCATCTTTTGGTTCAGCGATTTCTACTCGTGCATCTTGTATTGGTGCAAGTGCCATAAGAGTTTTTTCTAACTGTCCTTTTCTTGCACGTAATTTTTTAACTTCAAGTTCCTCTGATGTTTGTCCAAAAGAACTTTCATTAAAAATATCATAGTCCACCCTGCCTTTAATGATACCTTGTGCAGAGAGCTCATTTCTTAATGTAAAAACTTGTTCTTGAGGTACAGCGATAGTGTTTTCATTAAGCATTTTATAGGGAATATTTTGTTGTTTTAAATATGCAATAGCAGAACCAGCATCACTTGGATTTTCAGCAGAAAATAATACCCCAAATCCATCAATGCTATCATTTTTTTTAGAACCCAAAGAGGATACAAGTAAATACGATAGAAAAGCAACAATAACAACAACGGTTATCAGTATAACAATTTGTTGTTTTCTGTTTAATTTGGTTATTAAATTTTGCAGTTGCGTAAATATTGCTTTAAAATCCAAATCTCACCTTCCTTATAAAATCAGAGTAACTTCCTAGTCTAAAAAACAAAATTATTCCATTGATCTTTGTTTTTCTATTATAGCTGCTAATTTTTTAAAAACAATTTCATTTTGTTTTGGAGTCCCAATTGTAATACGTATAGCGTTTAGCCCATAACTTGCTAGATCTCTTACCACGATGCCTTCTTGTAACAACAAAATTCCTATTTTAGTAGAATTTAACTTATTATGCAATAAAAAAGTAATAAAATTTGCATAAGATTCTAAAAACTCTATAGAATATTGAAATGCAAAATTTTGATATTTTTGCATTTCAATAAAATTATTATGTAAACTTTTTTCAACAAAATCCACATCTTTTAAACTTGATATTGCTGCTTTGAGGCTTAATGTTGTTATATTAAACGGTGGACGTAATTTATGTAAATTTGCGATGACACTTGCGTTTGCAATGCCATATCCGATACGCATACCACCCAATCCATAAAGCTTTGAAAAAGTTCCTAAATATATAACATTAGAAAAATGTATAATATCTTGTGGGTATATTGCATATTCATTATTTTTGTGAATACAATATTCCATATATGCACAATCAAGTACAACTAGACAATCTTCATTTATTTTGGATAAAAATGATAGTATATCTTGTTTTTTTAATGCTTCGCCAAGTGGATTATTTGGTGTGCATAAGAAAATAATTGTTGGTTTATATTTTTTGTAAAACATTAACATAGAATCTAAATTATGAGAGAAATCTGGAGTTTTAAGTATTCTTGCATTGCAATGCTTTGCATAAATATCATACATTGCAAAGGTAGTTTTTGCTGTTACTATTCTTGTATTGCTATCACATAAAGCATAAATGCAAAACTCAATAATTTGATCACTTCCGTTTCCGATTATAATATTATCATGAGCAACATTATAATGTTGAGATAAAGATTCTTTCAGTTCATAATATGAGTCATCGGGATAAACACTTGCTAAATGAGCATTTTGTATAATAGTTTCTTTCGCTTTTGGAGATACTCCAAAAGGGTTTTCATTGCTTCCCAATTTAATAATTTCGTTAGTGGCAATACCATACTCACGCATAACAAGTTCTAGTGGTTTGCCTACTTCATAAGTAGGTAGGTCGCAAATATGTGCATGAAATTTCATAATTAATATTCCTAACAAAATATTAAAAGTTTTACACTAAATATTATGTAAAATCACTAAAGATATTAAAATTGTAGCATAAAGATTAAGAATTTATATTTTTCTGTTAATATTTTCAAATATTTTAATCAAGAATTAAGGGTAAATTATGACATTACTAGATTGTAAAAAGGGGGAGTATTATGTTGTAACGGCTATTCATTGCAAGCAAATAGATTTGTTGCAACGTCTTTATGCTATGGGAATTTATGAAAATAGTATCTTTACCTTGCAACATGTCTCTATGATGCGACATACTTTTAGTATCAATATATATGGCACACAAGTTGCGTTACGAAAAAATGAGGCAAAAAATATTGAGGTTAAGCCACAACACCTTTAATTTTAATTGAATAAATTTTTTTTGTGGTTTTAAGATACCAATTTTACATAATTCACAAAGTTTAAAAATTATGCAGATGTTAAAGGAAAATCATGATAGTAAGTAATATCCGTAATTTTTCTATTATTGCTCATATTGACCATGGCAAGAGTACCATAGCAGATTGCTTGTTGCAAGCTTGTGGGAGCGTATCTGAAAGAGATATGAGTAGTCAAATGATGGATACCATGGATATTGAGAAAGAGAGAGGTATTACTATTAAGGCGCAAAGTGCTAGACTAGTATATAAGAGAGGCGACAATGAAGAATTTATTCTTAATCTTATTGATACGCCCGGACACGTCGATTTTAGTTATGAGGTTTCACGTTCTTTGAAATCATGTGAGGGCGTATTGCTTGTTGTTGATGCAAGTCAAGGCATACAAGCCCAAACTATTGCAAATGTATATATTGCTCTCGATAATGGTTTAGAAATTATTCCTGTTATTAATAAAATTGATTTACCAGCAGCTAATCCACAGAAAGTTATAAATGAAATTGAAGAAGTTTTGGGGCTTGATTGTTCTAATGCAGTTTTGGTAAGTGCTAAAACAGGGGAGGGTATAGAGGTGTTGTTAGAGAAAATAGTGCAACTTATACCTCCACCAATGATACAAGATTCTAAGCCACTTAAGGCTCTTGTGTATGATTCTTGGTTTGATAATTATTCGGGAGCATTGGGACTTATTCGTATCATGGAAGGAAAGATAAAAAAAGGCGATATGGTAAAAATCATGAGTCTCAATAAAGCGTATCAGGTTTTAGGGTTAGAATATCCACATCCAATTTCTAAGCAACTTGCAGAGATTCTGAAAAGTGGAGAAATTGGGATTTTAAATCTTGGTTTAAAAAGTGTTACAGAAATGGCAGTCGGAGACACCATTACGTTGCTGGATAATCCTACGGATACAGCAATTGAGGGTTTCTTGCCTGCAAAACCTTTCGTTTTTGCAGGTCTTTATCCTATTGATACGGATAAGTTTGAGTATTTGCGAGAAGCATTAAATAAACTTAAGCTTAACGATTCTGCATTACAGTTTGAACCAGAAAGCAGTGTGGCATTGGGATTTGGTTTCCGAGTTGGGTTTTTGGGGCTTTTGCATATGGAAGTTGTTAAAGAAAGATTGGAGCGAGAATTTGGATTGGATATTATTGCTTCTGCACCAACTGTAATTTATGAGATTGGGCTTACTGATGGGAGTATTGTGAAAGTGCAAAATCCCAGTGAATTACCAGCTGAACAAAACATAGCTTATATAAAAGAGCCATTTGTACGTGCAACTATTATTACACCAAGTGAATTTGTGGGTAATGTTATTGTGCTGCTTAACAATAGACGTGGTATACAAGAAAATATGGAGTATTTAAATCAAAATAGAGTTATGCTTACTTATGCTTTACCAAGTAATGAAATTATTATGGATTTTTATGATAAATTGAAAAGTCAGACAAAAGGATATGCAAGCTTTGATTATGAACATATAGGATATAGAGAGGGGAATTTGGTAAAACTTGATATTCGTGTAGCTGGTGAAATTGTGGATGCTTTGAGTGTTATTGTTGATAGGTCAAAGAGCTATGAAAGGGGTAGGGCTCTTGTAGCTTCTATGAAAGAGATTATTCCGAGACAACTTTTTGAGGTAGCTGTGCAAGCTAGCATAGGTAACAAGGTTATTGCTAGAGAAACTGTAAAATCTATGGGCAAAAATGTAACTGCGAAGTGTTATGGTGGAGACATAACGAGAAAACGTAAACTTCTAGAAAAACAAAAAGAAGGAAAAAAGAGATTAAAAGCAATTGGAAAAGTTGAAATTCCGCAAGAAGCATTTTTAGCAGTTTTAAAGATTGATTAATTTTATGCAGTATTCTAATTGGGCTAATGGGAATAACAATGCGGATAGAATATATTTGTGCAATTTGCCTTTGTATGGTTATAGTAGCTGGTATGTATGCACCATTAACGCAAAGATTCTATGATTTATATCATAGTCAAAGAGATGCAACAACAAAAAGAAGTCAGCATTTAGAGCCTTTGCATATAGCTCTTCTCAGCGATTTGCACTCCGGGACATTGTATCTTGATACTCTATTTAAAGCATTAGAGTTTGCTTATAGAGATAAAAAACTTGACTGCATTGTAATGAGTGGTGATATGATAGACGATGAAGAAAATATTGATGGAGCAATAGCCTTTTTCAAACGTCTCAATGAAGCACCTTTTAACAAGATTCCAAAATTTTTTGTAACAGGTAATCATGAATTTTGGAGTAATCAGGTTTTACAATACAAAAACATTGTCAAAGAACATCAAACTTTTGTGCTTGATTCTAAAGTTCCTGCTCTTGCATTAAGAATAAAAAATCGCGATGTGATTATTGCTGGTGTAGATGATCCGTATGTGGTAAAATTTAATGAAAATGGACATTTTATCCACAAACAATATTCAAAAGATTGGCAAAAACAATGGGAGAGCAAACTTTTTTTGATGTTTGATAATGTACAAAATTTTCAGGATTCTTTATATAAGGCTTATAGTTTTTTGAATCTAGGTTCATTTTTATGGTCTCAAGATTATGTTGTTAAACGAGAGGAAGTTACTGTAGATTTTATTGTAAATGCGTATAAGATTTTGCTTTCACACCGTCCAGAGTTTGTAGATGTATATCAACAACTGCCATTTCACCTTGTTATGAGCGGACATACACATGGTGGGCAGGTGCGGATTCCTTTTATAGTCAATGGATTATATGCCCCAAATCAAGGGATTTTTCCGCATTATGTAGGTGGCATGTATCCATTAGAAGGTACAAACAGATTTGATGATGTGGGAACAAGCTTTCTTGTGGTCTCACGTGGATTAAGTTTTAATTGGAGATTACCTAGAATCTATAATCCACCAGAAATTGTATGGATTATGTTGTAATATTGATGTTTTGATTCAAATTTCACATTGATTGAATATCTTAGATTCTTATTATTCATAAAATAATACTTTTTTAATATATCACTGATAAAAGCAACAGAATTTGGATATATTTTCAAGATTCGTTATAATTGCATTATAGAGTTATCATAAAAACTTGTTTGTAATGTGAGTCAGAATTATCTTAGCAAACATATGATTGTAAGTATAAAATTTATTCCATAGCATCGAATTTACTATGAAGTCATTCCAATATAATCTTAATGATTTCTAATGTAGTCTAATGTAAGTAATATTTTTCCCTTAAATTTACAATTTTTCTGTAAATTTAAGACTTGCCGATTACCATTATCAATGATATTTATTTTTGTGCATCTTCCACAATATTAATAATTGTATTTGCTACTCTCCTTGCAGTTTTATCTAAAAACTCTACAGGAGAAGTAAAGCCAACACAAGAACAATTTATCTCACCAAGAACGTATTTATCTTTACCGTTAGCATCTGTGTCTAAGATAAAATCTGCAGTCCAAATGAGTGGCAGGTCATAGTTACCCAATTTACTCTTGATTTCTGGCAGATGTTTAAGAAAATAGTCTACTAGGTGCTGCCATTGTTCTGGTTTATCATAACGGTATTTTGCACCTGAAAAAAGCGTAGCTGAAAAGGCATCTGCCCCTTCCGCTGGTTTCTTATGAACAACATAGATAGGGTCCTTATATAACATGAGGATGCGAATTTCTCCTTCTTTAATACGTGGTAAGAATGTCATATCTACAAGCATACCATTGTCACCTACAAGATATTTATTGCAGAAATCCATAAATTCTCCAAGTTTTCTGTATTCTACATGATTATCAACGGCTTCTGTGCATTTAATTTTCGCATCTAAAGGCACTTCATTCACACCACTTGGCAAAGGATCTTCTAATTGCACTCTCCAAATCCCTTCACCTGTTGATCCTCTATTTTGTTTCAAAACTCTCTCACCTTTTGCTAAAGATTTAGGAAAAGTCTTTTTAAAATCATGTTTATCGCTCCATGTAACACCAATCCGTTTGGCTTCTTGTGGATCATAATAAGCATAAGTATCGTTGGGTACAAGTTCTGTATCAGCTAGTTTTGTTAACGCATCTTTTGCACCATATCCAATCATAGCATCGGGATGTGGCATACCAATAACTCCATTAGCACATAATTTCCGTAATACATCAAAATATAATTTTTCCTCTTTAAGATTACCAGGATTCACTCTTGATACATACGCATCAGCATGATTTTTTACATATTCATAAATTTCATTTGTTTTTTCTGTATTTTTAAGTATCTCATCTGTAAAAAAAACAACTTCAGCATTCCATCCTAATTTTTTAAGATAATCCATCATAGGGATTGTGTCTCTTCTGTGTCCATCTCTACCTTTATCAGTTCCGCCAACTGCTTCAAAAAAAACAACATGTTTTTTCATGACTTTCTCCTTAATAAAATAAAATTCTTTAATTTTAGCATATTTTTTCTTAAAAAAATCAAAATTTTAAAACTTATAACGCTATTTGTTTGTGTGTATCTATTAAAAATATTGTGGGTTTTTAAAAAAAATATATAGCCGTATTTACAAAGAAATAATAAAAAATATAATAAAAATAAATATTATTTCTTAATTTAATAAAAAACATGTGAAATATAAAAATTTTGCTATAATCTTAGGATTTAAATTTATACCAATACATTTTTTTGTAATACTTTACTTCAAAATTTTTGGTATTGAGTGAAGGTGGTAGTATGCTTCGATTCTATACTCTTATGCGACAATATTCTGTTACAATAGCTGTTATTTGCGTGATTTATGGTTTGGCAGTCAATGAGCAATTTGGTAAGCTTTGTGCTGGTGTGGCAATATTACTTTTTGGCATGTTGTTTTTAAGTGATGGTTTTAAGGCTTTTTCTGGTGGATTTTTAGAAAAAACTTTAACAAATTCTACTAAAACTCCACTTAGAAGCATTCTCTTTGGCACAATCGTAACTTCTCTTATGCAATCTTCAAGCCTTGTGTCTGTGTTATCTATTTCATTTGTAAGTGCCTCGCTTATTACTTTAGTCCAAGGTATTGGTGTGATATTTGGGGCAAATTTAGGTAATACCACGGGTTCTTGGCTCATTGCTGGTGCATCATCTATTAATATCTCTTCGCTTGCTTTGCCACTTATTGTTGGTGGATTGCTCTTTAATTTTCAAAAGTCAGTTATATATAAGGGGGCAGGAAAGATTCTGGCTGGACTTGGTTTTTTCTTTCTTGGGGTATTTTATATTAAAATGGGTTTTGAGGATTTTAAAGATGTGATGGACTTATCTCAATACAAGTTAGAAGGCTATAAGGCTATTGTGGGTTTTATTTTCATCGGTGCATTAGTAACTTCTATTATTCAGAGTTCCCATGCCACGCTTGCCATTATCATTTCGGCATATGTGGAATCTCAAATAGGTTATACAGAAGCTTTAGCAGCCACACTTGGCACGAGTGTGGGTGGAGTAGTAACAGCACTTGTGGCTTCTCTTAGTACAAATATTGAGGGTAAGAGGTTAGCTGTGGCAAATTGTATTTTTAATTTCATTACGGTGGCTTTGGTGGCGATATTTTTTATTTATTTCAAACAGCTTAACGATTTCATTTCTGATGCTATTGGATTAGAGGCAGATTCTATATTACGACTTGCCGTTTGGCATACGCTTTTTAATCTTTTTGGGGTATGTCTCTTAATTGCCTTTATTCCCTATATTGCTCAATTTTTAAATAAAGCTTTAAGCGGGCAAGAAAGTAGTGAGAGTGTGCCGCTTTTTATCAATGATACTTTATTGCCTTATAAAGATACGGCAATAACCGCATTGGAGAATGAAGTAAAACATCTTTATGATAATGCCTTTGCTATTATTGCACACACGATAGGATTTCATCGCACGGATATTCGCTCAAATCAACCCATAAAAGAACTACTAAAAAATCGTGATTGGTTTAAACGAGATTTTAATATAGCAGAGTTTTATAACTCCCAAATCAAAACACTTTTTAATGCGATTATAGATTTTTCTACGAAACTCCAAACTTTTGTACAAGATTCAGAGTATATTGAGCGTATTGTGGCGTTACAGATTGCATCGAGGAAAATAGCTGAAGCAACTAAAAATATAGCGGGACTACAAAAAAATATGAAAAAAAATGCACTTGGAAATAATGTAGCGTTACAAAAGGAATATGATGAAATACGGCTTGGTTTGGCAAATCTTTTACGTCTTATAGAATATATTAAAAATGCACCAAAAGAGAGTTTTAATGATATCAGAGAAAATCTCAAACAGCAAAGAAAATTTTTTAAGAAACAAGATAAAGAGATGTTTATTGTGGTAGAGAGTCTGATTTTTCAAAAATCTATTAATTCTTCAGAAGGCACATCGCTTTTAAACGATTCGTCCTTTGCACGTGGTGTGGCAAAAGAACTTATTAGTGCTGCTAATCATATCTATGGATTGAGCAATAATAAGACTATAAGGAAGTCAACCGCTTAATATACTTTAGTATTTGTTTATTTTATTGATATATGGTTGTTATATATACTTAAAAGGTGTATTTGAGTTCAGCTCTTGTTTTAAAGAATTGTATATCACCTATGAAACCAGCTCCAAAGATAGAAACCTCGAATTTTTTAGTAAAATTATAAGTAATTGATGGAGTGATTTCAAAAAAATCTGCGTGCATAAAAGTCTGACTGCCGCGACTAGCATAAGTATGTGTAGGTATAGTGGGATTTGCCATAACATTTAAAACAGGCATATTTGTATTACCAAAAATATAGGCGACATCAAGCCCTAATTTTAATGGAAATTTAAATTTATATCCAAGTTGTAAATAAGCCACATTAATGTTTGTTCCTCTAAAGCTCCCAGAACCAAAGGCTCCTAAGCCTTCATAGGTTGCTGTAAAGTTTCCATTCCATACTTTACCTGCGGTATCTATGCCACCTTTGTAATCAAGCAATACTCCATATCCACTACCAAAACTACCTAAATAACCAATTTTTGCAGAAAAATTATGAATTTTATAAGCAAGCTGGATATTATATATACCTCTTGTTTTTGCTGTATTACCAAATTCTTGACTCATAAATCTATTACCATTATCAAGAAGTAAATATGCCCTATCTGTTGTCATCATGGCAAACGCAACTTGAGCAAGAATCGTTAATTTGTGATTTCCTAATTTTAGCCCGTAATCTATATCACCAAATGTCATAAGGTCAAATAATCGAAACATATTGGCTGCATAGAGTCGAAAATGTAGTGTATCATCGAGTAGTTTACCTTTTAAGCCAAATGTCGTGAGATTGTTGCCTATACCAAGTGAACCGGCATTCATTTGTCCAGTGTCTCCATCTACCAATCTTCGCATATTGTAAGCAGCATGATCGCTCATCCAGCTATCAAAGAAAGAGAGATGATAACCCACCTCTCCTCTATTAACTTTTTGTTTCATATTAATACGTCCACCTGTTCCTAAATCAAGTGCTTTATCATTAAATGGTGTATCAAGATTCATTTTACCACCATCAATATTTATGCTTATAGAATTGGTTTTAAATTCTTTGCTACCATATATTTGTCCAATATTGAATCTATCGGAAAAATTATCATTATAAGCCGTACCTCTTGAGCCTTGCACAGCACTATGTGTCCTTGCCCCACTATCTGGTGTACTTGATCCTTGTGAAAAGAATATCCCTCCTGTTACACTAAATCCTTTTACCTTGCCTGTTGTTACATCAAGCTTGATTCTGTATTGCTGTGATAAGCCATATCCGCCCTCTCCACCAACATAAAAATATCGTGCAAAGCCAAATCCACTTATTTTTATATCATTTATGATATTCTTAAATTCAGAATCCTTTTTTGGTGCAGAATCTATTGTATTTGTTTGAGTAGATTCTGGATTAGCAAAAGCATTAATATTTATTATATTTAATAACGCGATATATAATATTTTTCTCATATAAACTCCTAAATTTTGATATGAGATATTCTAAAAGACCTTTGTAAAATAGGTATTATTGTTATGTAAAATTTGTGTTAAGTGCAATATTTGGGAATCGATACGGATTTGTTATTGCATAGTTGTAAGTTTTATAATGGATATTTTTATTAAAAATAGGCTAAAAATAGAATAGCAAGAATAGTTTTATGTTTTTATTATATATTTAAACATTTTTTATTGTTACTGTCTTGTAGTTAGAATTATTGAGAATAAAAAACAAATCTATAAGACAATGGATATATGCATGAATATGTACAATGTATAATGTATTAGTTATAATTAATATGTTGTAAAATTTCTGTATAAGTGAGTTTGGTTTTTAAATAATTAAATTGAATTTTAGCAAACATTAATTTTTAGTTTTACTGATACTACTTGATTAGTCTAAACTCATTTATAGATTTTTTATCATTTTTCACTTTAAAAATATATTTTATTCGCCTTTTTTACCTTTAGTGCATTATTTCTGTTATTGGTATTTTTATGCAACGTGCATGTAACTAATTTATTTTACTGTGAATTTTTAAAAATATTTTGTACTTAATGTTTATATTTTTATTTCAATTAATTATTTCGTGTATCTACTTTTTATAAAATATTTTATAAATAAATTTTATATTGTTTGTAATTCAACATTTAATACATCACTGATAAACATGTATCCTGGAACATACGTGATTGCTAGTAGCTTGGCTTGCATGATAATATTTTGTGGTGTAACCCCACATGCTCAAAAAACTGGAATCTCTCCGTCGTATATATTTACCTTATCTCCATAATCTGGTTTTGTGATGTCCTTGATTCCAATATCTTGTGGGTTTCCATGAAATACTAGTTCACCATGCACTTTTGGAAATTCTTTTGTTATTGTATAAGCTTTTTGCATATCGTCTGACTTAAATGGTCGCATGCTTACCACAAGATTACCGTTCATACGTTTATAGTTTTTGCATGCAATATTGGTTTTATACATGGGGACGTTGCAATGCTGTGTAATATGCCGTATTTCCAATCCTGCTTTTAATACAGCTTTTTCAAAACTAAATCCACAACCAATCAAAAAACCAACCGCATCTTTGCCAAGCTTGTCGTAATATGGTGTAGCATTCAAAACCTCATCGGTTTTGATTCCATATTCATAGATATAATAATGTGGAATATCTGTTAAAATGTTTGCATTATTTGCTATTTGCATGGTGTGGATTTTCATAATATGTTTCAGATATGGGGTAGGGGTTTTGGATTTAACTTTGTGAATTCTTCAAATTCTTGGGTATAGCCACTTTTGTAGTATGATAAGATTTGTTTGTGCATATTCTAAGTATAATTTTGAGGTTTGTATGCTGAATTATTTTTTTACTATCATGTTTTGCAATTCTCTTGAGGGTTTTGTTGTGTAGTATATTCTTTTCTTTTTTTGTTGTATTACCATAATGTCGTTTGCCTTTTTTCGTTGATTTTATAATGTAGATTCAAAAGCTTTTGTTGTTTATGCTTTAAGAGTAATTGTGCCTTTTGTATGCTTATATGTTTGAATCTAATTTTGATCCCAAATCTTGTTTGTGCTAAAAGCGGTAGGTCATAGCTTATAATATTACCAATTTTTGGATATCCACCTGTAATTTGTCTGTCTACCATAAGAATTATAGGTTGTCCATCCTTTGGAATCTGAATGCTACCAAAAGAGACACCGTCAGAGCGCATATTTTCCGTATTTGCATATTGTATAGCTTCTCCTTTTAATCGTAGCCCCATTCTATTGCTTTGGGGTGTAATCATATATTCTTTGGTAAATAAAGTTTGCAGCCCATTCTTTGTAAAAAAGCTATCTTGGGGACCAATAATCACGCGAAAGGCTCTATTGCTTGCCTTCATTAACCAATCATTAAGATTTCGAATATCAATATTTATCATATCATTATAGAGTTTTGATTTACAAAAAGCTACTACATCGCCACTTTGCAATTTTCTTCCTTGGAATCCTCCAATATTTAATTTCGTATCTGTAGATTTGCTGCCTCTTAACATCATGTCTGAATGTGTTGGCAGAAAGCCACCACCGATTCCAAGATATGTAGCCATGCCTTTTGTAAACATTCCTATTTTTAAAATATCACCAGCTTTTGCTTGGTATACTGTATAATTTTCTAAAGATTGTGAATTTAGCGTTGCATTGCATTGTGCTCCACCAATACAAAATACATTTGATTCCAAAAATTCATATTCTCCACCTGTTAGAATCATTTCCAACACTGCCTCATTGAGAGGATTGTCTAAAAGAATATTTAGGAGTAACGGCGTATAAAAATCCATAACGCCACAATTTGCAAAACCTTTGCTAGCAAAACCCTTACGCCCAAAGTCCTGTAATGTATCCAACAAACCAGCTTTTATTACTCCTAAAGACATAGTGAATCCTTGAGTGTAGATTCTGAATCTTTAAAGATTTCGCTACTAATGGGTTTGAAAGAAATGTAATCTCCTACTTGAAATAATGCACCCTCGTGCTTATCAAATATATTGTAAGGTGTTCTGCCTATAATATTCCAGCCACCGGGTAAAGATAGAGGATAAATCCCAACCATATCATCTGCTATGCCTATGCTACCAGATTCCACATGTATTCTTGGTGTGTCGAGCCTTTTTGTGTGCAGTTTATAAAAATTTGACTGTATATCACGAATTGGGATAATATATGGGAATCCAGCTACAAAGCCAAGCATACACACACGATAAAGCGTGCTAGAATGGATAGTTATAATTTCTTCTTTGCTTAATTTATGTTTTTTACCTATTCTTTCAAAATCTAATCCAAATTCATAGCATATTGGAATCTCAATGTAACGTTCTTTTAATTTCTGTGATTCTGAAATCTCAATATTTTGTAATATATGGGCTATTTTTGTAAAATCTATCATAAAAGGATTGTATTCTATAAAGAGGCTTGTGAGACATGGAATCATGTCAATGATAAAGTTATAATTTTTTGATTCTACGGTTACTTTGAGGCTTAGGATTTTTTCTAATATGTCATTATCTGTATAGTTGCTAAAATATAAGCTTAATGCATTATCTCCACAAGGCTTTATGATATAATCTTGTGTTTTCATAGTATTTCTCCCAAGATTTCTATAATTTTTGGTAGTGATGAGAGTGAAAAATAACCCATACCAATCATAATAAGAAACGCAAAGATTCGAAGAATATTTGAGAGCCTATAGTCTCCCATTATGCTAGGTATAAAACTCGCTATCAAGATGATTAAAAGCATTAGTGGTAAAATAAGTCCATTAAGCGTTCCAACAATAACTAAAATATTTACCGGTTTACCCAAAAACATCATAGTACATGTAGAGATAGCAATAAAGGTAATGATCACTTTTTGTTCATTGTGATAAATCAAGGAATGCAATGTTTTAAGGAAAGATACAGAAGTATAAGCAGCACCAATTATGGAGGTAATAGAGGCAAAAAACATTACTAGTCCAAAGATTTTGTAACCAATGATTCCAGCACCTTGCATAAAAGCAGATGCTGCAGGATTGTTTGTATCAATAGTTGCTCCATGAGAGATGACACCAAAGACTGCTAGAAATAATAAGATTCTCATTATTCCACTCACACTGATACCAATAAAAAGAGATTTCCTGATTTGTCTTAGATTTTGTGTCCCAGTTATATTGGCATCGATTAATCTATGAATACCCGAGAAAGTTATATAGCCCCCACAGCTACCACCAAGTAGAGTTAAGATTCCAAAAATCACGGTTGTGTTTATATCAAAGTTATGAACTGCATGGGCAATCTCTGAATAATTGGGTTGTGATTTGTAGGCTACATAAAGCACTGTGCTTATCATAATGATACCTAACCATTTTACAAGAATATCAATATATTTTTGTGTATTTCTTAATATAAATATCAGTATGGCAAATGTGCCACTTAATGCGGTGGCTATTTCAAGTTTGATTCCAAATAGGACATTTAAACCCAAAGCAGCCCCAGCCACATTTCCAATGTTAAAAGCAAAGCCTCCAAGTCCAATAATGAATGCTATGATAAGCCCAAGACCAGGCAAAATCTTATTTGCTATATCTTGCCCTCTTAAGCCTGTTACACCAATAACACTCCAAATGGTAAGTTGGGTGATACTATCAAGCACAATGACACAAAGGATAATATAGAACATAACACCTAAAAATTGTGAGGTAAAAAGTGAGGTTTGTGTGAGAAACCCGGGACCAATAGCAGAAGTCGCCATTAAAAATGCTGCACCAATCAGGGTTTGCAAAGATGATTTTTTGCTGTATTGCATGATTAATCCTATGTTATAAAATTAGTCAGTGTAGAAAGCGATACATCTGAGTCTTGTAATGCTTTTTTAATACTCTTTACAAAAGCTAGAGATTCTGGTGTATCACCATGTACGCATATTGTATCGGCTTGTATGTCTATGTCTTGTCCGCACAAACTTGTTATCTTACCATCTTGAAGCATTCTTAGAATTCTCTTTACAACAACGTCCTTATCGTGCAATACAGCACCTTCTTTATTTCTTGACACAAGAGAACCATCGCTATTGTATGCTCTATCGGCAAAGACTTCATGGGCATATTTGAGCCCTTTTTTCTTAGCTTGAATATTCATTTCTGAATTTGCAAGTCCAATGAAAATCATGGAATCATCAATATTGGCAACTACTTCGCAAAGACATTGTGCTAATGCGGAATCTACACATGCTTTGTTGTATAAGGCTCCATGTGGTTTACAATGTGTTACTTTCATGCCATGTTTTTTAGCGACAGCATGGATAGCTCCAATTTGATAGGTTACATAACAAGATATTTCATGTAG
Organism: uncultured Helicobacter sp.; assembly: GCA_949299115.1. Lineage (GTDB taxonomy): Bacteria > Campylobacterota > Campylobacteria > Campylobacterales > Helicobacteraceae > Helicobacter_A. The sequence goes on from CASFZH010000039.1 coordinate 23,457, forward strand.
GCTAAGATTCATATCTCTTCTACCAAAGCCGTGCAAATCGGGATAGCTTGGATGTGCACCTATTCCTACATTATATTTTTTACACATTGCAATTGTTTTATCCATGATTATAGGGTCTCCAGCATGAAATCCACATGCAATATTCGCAGATGTTACAACTTGTAGGATTTCAGAATCATTGCCAAGTGTGTAGATTCCATATCCTTCACCTAAATCCGCATTTAAATCTACTGTCATTGTTTACCTTATATTCAAAATATACTTGAGTATACAAAATATCGTAATAAAAGTAAATAGAAATTTATGTTTTTTGTATTTTAATTTCTTGTCTTATCATAAAGCGATGGATTCATAGAGTATAAAAGGTGTATTGTATTCCGTAAGAAAAGAGGTATGGGTAATGTCGTATCTATTCATTAAATATAGAATCATATTCTTAAAATTTAGGTGAGATTTTATGGAAGTTTTTTATTGTTTTATATAACTGTGCAGTGTAATTATTGAATCTTTACTCAAAAACTTAAGATAATCCCGTAGCACTAAAAATGTGCAACTTCCCATGCACAAGTTGCAGTGTCATGGTATATTTATGTTGAAATTAGGCAAAATCTTTTAATAATAATTTTTGTGTATCCATAATACCAACACCCTTGTCGAGTATATGAGTGGCAATTTTTTGTGCATTATTTAATGAGTGCATTTTTGCTGTACCGCATTGATAAATGTTTAATTCTGGGATTTGCTCTTGACTTGTGAGTTTTAGAATATCCCGCATACTAGCTTCCCATGCTTCTTTTACAGCATATTCAGATGGCTGTCCAATAACGCTCATATAAAAGCCAGTCCTGCAACCCATAGGAGAAATATCAATGATTTCAGTGTGAGAGTCATTTAAATGGTCTCGCATAAAACCTGCAAAGAGATGTTCTAATGTATGGATACCTTTTTCATCAAGGATTTCTTGATTTGGTTTGCAGAATCGCAAATCATATACGGTAATTTTATCTCCTCTTGGTGTCTCCATACTCTTTGCTAAACGTACAGCTGGTGCTGGCATAATGGTATGATCGACTTTAAAGCTATCAAGTAATGGCATAAAAAACTCCTTATCTAAAATCAAAATAAAATTTTTGATGCATTATAGCAAAATTTATTGTAGAATCTTACTTTATAAGTTTCGACATACTATTTTAATTAATGGAGTTTTTATGTTTGACTACGCGAAAATGATGATTCCAAGTATAATGTTTTTTGCATTTATAGGTATAGGTTGTGCTAATAAAAATAATACAGAATCAGAACATGCTGTATCATGTAATACCTATAAAAATTATGCAAGTGCTAGTTTTGAGGTTGAAGGTGATATGGTGGAAATAGTTGAAAAAACGGCAAAAAAAGCCCTAATGAAAAGCTGCTTTAAGAAGGCAGAAAACAGTACATCAAATTTACGTATAAAGATTCAGTCTAATCAGACTTTGCATACAGAAAGCGGTTTTATCAAAGATAAACACAATAATACTTTAAGTCTTGATATTGCTATTATTATGTTGATGCCAACAAATGAGGGTGGCTTAACAACATTAACAAGTAAGCAAAATGCAAGATTGAATCTAAAATCTGAACCAATTGCTAATTTAGGCAATAAAGCCGAGTTATCCGATAAAGAGGTAATACCATTTGTGGAAACAAATGTCCTTACTGCATTAACAAATTTATTTAATGATATGCCATAAATTGGGTATTTAATAAAGTGAGTGAAGTGGGTATATCTATGCTTTGTATTTTGACTTCGTAGTCTTTTATTGATATGAATGTGATTTGTTGAGATAAGAGATAGTCAAAGATTATTTTATGCTCATTTTTAATAATCAAGTTTGCGACTTGAATAACTAAGAAAGGAACAATATGGATAGTGCAATGATTTTATTACAATTAAAAGCAAGATTAAAGAAGATTCGTGATGCGATGTTGGGTATACATCGCATTCATAATCATATATCTGATATTAAACTGGAATTGCAACGAATGCAACAAGATGAAGCTATTTTATTTTATTCTACACAGAATATAGTCCCTCAAGTCAAGCATTCTCCTGCAAATTGTTTCGTTCTTTTTAATTATGCTGCCCATTATTCTTTTGGTGTATGTAACTTGGGGGATTGGATTCAAACTATTGCTGTAAAAAATGCTCTCGATACACTTTATAGTGATAGCATAAAATATGATTTTTACGATAGAGATTTTTTAGCTTATTATAACGGGGGGGGGGGGGCAGAAAATTAAAAATTTAGTTTTTTTTGAAAATTATATTTTATCTCAAAAAAATTTAAATATTAAATGTCGATTTGGTTTTAAAAAAAATACGACGTATGAAATGTAAAATGTTGTTAA
>CASFZH010000040.1 GCA_949299115.1 uncultured Helicobacter sp.
ACACAAGCTCCCAACCCCCATACGGGGGGGGCCGGCTTTTGGGGCCCAACACACAAAAACACCTTATTCGACCCCGGGGGGGGGGGGGTAGTCAGTATAGATTTGCAACCTGATTATTTTACACATCCACGATTTATTGCCTATCAAGGTGATATAAATGATACAGCATTATTGCAAAATATTTTTGATACATATTCGTTTGATGCAATTTTTCATTGTGCCGCACTGCTTGCTCATGTGAAAAAAGACCTAAAAAATCTTTGGGAATCAAATGTGGTAGGTACGCAGCAAATTTATGATTTTGCATTGCAGTATGGAATAAAAAAGATAGTGTTTATTTCTAGTAATTGTCTCTTTGCAAAAAATTTTGATACACCTGTGTGCGAAGATGAGATACCAAATCCTGCAGAAGTGTATGGAAAATCAAAGTTGGAAGGTGAAAGGATTTTGCTTTCATATCCTGATAAGATTCATAGTATCATTTTTCGTTCTCCAACAATAATGGATGAAGGAAGGCTTGGTTTGCTTGGAATCTTATTTGATTTTATGGCGGATAATAAAAAAATCCCAATAGTTGGAGATGGCACAAATCGCTATCAATTTATTTATGCTAAAGATTTGGCTAATGCTTGTAAATTAGCCTTAGATGCACAATATTCTGAAATATTTAACATTGGTTCAGATGATGTGAAGAGTTTTAATGATGTGTATGAATATGTGATTCGAGAATCTGGGTGCAAATCAACACTTTTGCATTTTCCAAAATTACCTATGATTTTTGTTATGAAATTGTGCTTTTGGCTTAAAATATCTCCATTAGGACCATATCAATATAAAATGATTGCATCAAACTTTGTATTTGATACGACAAAAATAAAAAAGAAATTGGGATTTACCCCGACTTTAAAAAATGAAGAAATGCTATTAAAAGCATATAATTTTTATCGTGCTCATAAGTCTGAAATCTTGCAACGAAAAAATGTTTCAGCTCACAATACAACAGCAAAAATGGGTGTTATTAAGATTCTAAAATGGTTTATGTGAGTTATTTACTCCCACTCAATCGCACCCGTGGGCTTTGAGGTGATGTCATAGACGACACGGTTTATGACATTCTATCAAATAATTTTTTATTGCAATCAAGTATTTTATCTAGCACACCATGATTGCTGGGATTGCTGGGATTGCAGGTCAAAAAAGCATAAATTAATGCTTACAGATTCTAAGCTTTTCAGTAGCGTTAGTCCATCGATGGCGATTTTAGTATTGTTGGTGATTTTCATAAAGTTATTTACTCATTTATCCCAAGCAATCTTTGATTGTAGGCTAGAAGCTTTTCTTGTAAAGTTGATTTATATCGCACATTATCTGTATAACGCAAAACTATCTCATCGCCTATGAGATTATCAAGTATGGCATTTTTATCATTAAATTTTAGTCGTATTGCCTTCTTCTTATTTTTATCCAAGCTTAAAATTTTATGCGAATTTGCATCGATGTAGAGTAGATTTTGCCAATCATCAATGGCTTTGAGAGAATCTATATCTTTTGCATAATAAAATGGCACGATATGGTGCAACTCAAATCGCACATCTTTTTGCACTTCGTGCTCTTTAAAATACCGCGTTTTAATAAGTGAGCTTCGTTTGAAAGAAATCTTTTCTTTGTTTATATCAGCCCTTAAAAGCAGTCTTTCTTTTTGTCTATCGTATTTAAACAAAGACATAAGAGCTAGGCTATCAAACATACTTTGTGCTTCATTTTTCCAATTATGAAAATCTCGCTTTTGTGTTTTATTGCCTTCGAAATTTCGAGGATTACAAAAATCGCTTATCGCAGATTCTACGGCTTTTTGTCTTGCTTTAAGGCTTCTAAATTCATTTATAAAATCTATTATCATATCTTTTGTGAGGATATTTCCTTGATAATGTTTGCCAAGATAGCTTACAAAAAACATCATCTCGCTAATACTTAAATACTTTGGTTCTAGTTCATTTATAATATCCAAAATATCTTGCACCACCCCACCAAAAAGAAAATCTAGGGCTATGCCTAAATATTTTTGTTCTTCAAAAATATCCTTGCTGTGTATAAAATCTAAGCCATTTTGTGTGATTTTTACATAGCGATAATCTATCTACAATATAGATTTTAAATCTTTAATAAAATCTGAAAATGATTTTACCCTATTGCTTGCCTCAATGATTTTATTTGTAAGAATATAGCAACCATCTGTGTCGGTTTCAGTTATGGCTCTACCTTTCCTAGCAGGTTTCTTGGTTAGAAGTGTACCATCCTCATCAAGTGTAATGAAAAAAACTTTAATATGTTTAGTAACTTTAGATTCTAAAAGTTTTAGTTTCCAATACCCTGTTTGTGCTATGCGTTCTCTTAATGTAACTTTGCTTGACAATACAGCAATAATTTTAAAAGTTTTTGGATTGTAAATCACAATATCTACATCTGGTAAATGCAATCCAAACTCTCCATAATCAATACAAAGTTTCCTTTTTAGCATATCTAAATCTTGTGAGAGTTTTTGTGTTCGCTCTAATATACTACCATTTACGATTTCTAGACCTAATTCTCTTACTTCATTTGTGATTATGTATATAATAAGTTTTTCTAAATTTTTACCCTTAAACGCCCTCCAAGATTGTTCTGTATCTGTAATGCCTTTAAGCTTCACATAAGATTTATGTAATTCTTTTGCTTCGCTAAAAAGCTCACTTATATACTTATATGTTTCATTACCATATTTTTGTTTTTTGGATTCATAGAGCTGTATTAAGTCTTTTATTGTCATTGTTTTTCCATTATTATTATGTATTCTGTTGGATATACAAGTTTATTAGTGCCATTTTTTTTTGCAAATCTACCTGTACTAGAATCTCTTGTCGACGGTAACATTTTTGATGGAATCTCTCTGTGAATGATAGTATATAGTGAAAAACCAATGTTTAGCATTTGCTCCACAAATACTTCAGCATTGAGAATATCTATACCCTTGAATTGTGTATTGCCTATAACTATACAAGCTTTGCCTTGGGGTTTTAGAATTCTATACATCTCCCTAAAAGATTCTAACATATCCGCATAATAACATTTTACTTCTTTAGCTTTTTTTATATGTCCTAGTTTTTCAATTATTATATCAGCATTCTCACTTTTTAAATTTCTATGAGATTCTGTAATTTTTTTGGTAAAACCACTACCTATAAACTTTTTTCTAAAATCCATAAGATTTTGTAAATAGCCAAGCCAAATGGCTGGTAATTGATGCAAATCTGCATATTCATAGCTTGTTACATAAGGAGGACTTGTTACAATGAGTTTTGCACTATCATTTTGCAAAGGTAAATTTCTCGAATCTCCACATACTATATTCACATAATGTTGTATATGAGATAGCATTTCGCTTGTGAGCATAGAACAATAGCTCTTATGTTTTTCTATCATTTTCTTTGATTGTTGTAAGAAAAGTTTTATTATATCTACTTCTTTTTTATGCTTATCTCTAGTAGGCTTAATACTCTTTTGTAGCCAAATAGATGCCGTTTTAAGAATCTGTGCGAATGCTAAAAGAAAAAAATCTTTTACATCTCGGTCTACTATATCGTTGATATAGTAGAGAATATTTGAGAGTATTGCTTTTGATTGTGGCTTAAACCAATAATCTATTTTTTCGTGGATGGCACTAGTATTCACATAAGATTCAAAAATAAAATTGCAATAGTATATTTTTTCTTGCAATTCTATATATGTTTTTTGTAAAACATCAATATTAAGCGGTGTAATTTTAACTTTTGTAGCAAGATATGCTACTTCATTAATATCTGCTCCTGTACATTTTCTACAATTTACGATACTTTCTACCATTGTTGTACCACTCCCCATAAATGGATCTACCACAATATCATTAGGTTTGCTATGTTCTAAAATTAGACGACTTGCAAGCTGAGGAATAAACTTAGCAGGATATGTGTAATAGCTATGTGTGATATAGTTGGTATCTTTTTGCGTTTTATCTAAAAAAGACCACGAAGTGTCAACAGGTATAGAATCAAATTTTTTAATTTTTTTATAAGATTTACATTTTGTAAGAGTAGAGGTCATCACAATCCTTTATATAAAATATGTCATTATACTACTTTTGCATTTTAATACTACTATATAATAGATTTTTATATCATAAAATTATCTTTAGGTAAATATTTTAAGACTGTCTTTATATAGTCTTTATTTCAACGATAATGTTGTAATTTATGAGTGCCACGATAATCATCTCGCAAGATTCTATGATACAAGAAATTTAAGCATTTTAGGGTAGGTTGTATCCTAAGTAGCTTTTCTCTAAACTCTTGCTCTCTCATCATAACTTCCTAATCAATCTTTACTATATCAAGAGACTTATCCACATATTCACTATTTTTCTCACAGCCTATAAAATTTCGTCCCAAATCCCTCGCACATAAACTCGTCATTGCCGTGCCTGCAAATAAATCTAGCACTAAATCTCCCTCTTTACTACTTGCTTGTATCATACGCTCTATCATAGCTCTTGGCTTTGGTGTAGGGTGAGAAAGCTTTACTAATTTGCCGTTGATTTTATGTCTGTGTCGCTCACTTGCTATTTCCCATACATCAGGGCAGAGTTTGCCCTTTGCATTTGGATACCACCGCTTACCATTTTTTAGAATTCCCTTTTTAGCAGCGTGAGCTATCCTTTGTGTAGAATCATAAGGCACACGCACCGCCTCACTATCAAAATAATACCTTTTGCTATCCATTGTATAAAATAAAATAGCCTCTTGAGCGGTGTTAAACCTCCTTTTATTTGCACTAAAGCCGTCCTTTTTATACCAAGTAATCCAATTTTGCAAATACGCCTTATTTTGCAAATGATTAAGAAAAAAAGCACAATTTTTAGGAGTGTTAAAGATGTAAAAACTCGCACTTTTTTTGAGTTTAGGCAGCAAACAATCAATCCATGCAAAGCTAAAATCTAAAAATTCCTTTTCACTTTTAAAGCTATCCCAAGATGCAACCTTTAAGTTATATGGCGGGTCGATTATGCTTAAATCAATGCTAGAATTTGGCAAAGATTCTAAAAAGCTAAACACATCGGCTATATAGATAGTGTTAGATTCTAAATTTTGTAGGGCTTCTGTGCTGTGTGTGCCTATGTTGTGAGTATCTGTCATATTAGAAACTATGTTTCTATCATTTCTACTTTTAGTATTGTTATTATGAGAATCTGATTTTGTGAGATTAGATTCTAAGCAAGATGTATTTATGGCTTTAGATTCTGTTGATAGAGATTCTAAATATTCTTTGTTGCTTTTTGTATCTTGCCCTGTCATTTTTGCCCCTTATCTTTTAGCTTTTCTTCTATAACACTCTTATAATTTTCATACAATTCATAGCCTATGTAATGCCTCTTTAGCTCTTTAGCTATCTTAAGCGTTGTGCCACTTCCAGCAAAAGGATCTAGCACAGTATCACCCACAAAAGAAAAAAGCTTGATAAGACGATAAGGAATCTCACTTGGCATAATAGCTGGGTGTTTACCAAAGGCAACATCACTTTTATTTGGGATAGGAATATGCCAAATTTGCTTGGTAAATTCCACCCATTCCTCTTGAGTAAGTTTGCTTTGCTCTTTTATCTCTTTTGGAATCTGTGCATTAGGTTTGCCATCTTTGACATAAATGCTAATAAATTCGCTTGTGTTTTGAGCATAAAAATTTCTAGGATAGGGATAGCTACCAAACATCAGTTTTTTCGTGGTATTAGTGCGGTTCCAAATATACAAATCTAGCAAGAAAAACTTTGTAGATTCTAAGATTGAATGCTGAATATCGCTTTGTAAATCAAAAATATGCCTATTATAATGTGTATTTAGATCTTTCTTAAACATCGGCATTAGCGGGACATTGATACAGAGTTTGCCATTTGGCTTTAAGATTCTAAAACATTCCTGCCACACTTGCAAAAGGGTGTTAATATAGCTTTTATAATCTTGCAATGCTCCTAAATCACCCACTTTAGATTCTGAATGTGTGGCATTTTGATAGCCATTTTTGGAATAATCTTTGATATTAAAATATGGAGGACTTGTGATAATCAAATCTACACTGCATTCTTTTACTTCACTCATAGAAGTACTAGACTTATAAAATACGCAATCTATTGGCATTATATCTATTTCCATTTTATCGTACCCGGCGGCTTAGAGGTAATGTCATATACGCGGTTTATGCCCTCTACCTCGTTTATGATTATAAGAAAAAACTCACCATATCCATTAGAAAGTTTAGATATTATACTATAGCAAACATAATCAAAATATTTTTCATTCATTGAATCTAAACCTTTCATTTTTAATATTATTTAATGAGACAATCTAAATTTCTTAAAATACTCATCAATCTCGCCTCTCATTTCACAGCCCACTTCCTCAAAGGCTTCAAGCAATGTCTCATAACTAGAATCCCCGCCCAAAAAATCCCAGAATTCCCCTGCCACCTTTAGTTCAGAATCTAAATCCAGCATTCCAGCCATAGTCCATCTCTCATAGGGTTTTGGCTCGTAAGGATTATAAGGGATAGCTATAAGGCTGTGAATATTAAGCTTTGGCTCATTGTAAGCAAGGCTTGCCACCCAAGTTAAAAGTGTGCGTTTGAATTCTTTAAAGCCACCTTTGTTTGGCTTGGCAGTTTTTATGTCTATGAGATAGACCTCATCGCCCTTTTGTAAAAACAAATCTATTTTTGTGGGTTTAATCTTGCTTACTTCACCACCTTGTGCTACTTGTAAAATTCTTTGTATTTCTAAATCTTTGCAAGGCTTAGAATCTGCTCTTTCTAAAGAATCCATAATATCTTGTATCACCCTTTGAGCCTCTTTTGTGATGATGTTTCCTGCTTCAACTTGCCTTTTTACCACATCAAAATGTTGCAGTGCTAAAACCTCCGCCACAGGCTCAAAAATACTCGTGCCAAAATTTTTATTAAGACTTTGAATAAAGCTGTAAAGTGCCATTCTATCCTTACCTAAAAGCCTTGTATGAAAGGGCATAAAAGAACTTTCGCTCTTATAGTTTGCAAATTTTTGCCTTAAAGCATTTCTTAGTTTTTCTTTGATTTTATTTTTAAGCAATAAAATAGGATTATTCATTATTTATATCCTTACAAAAATTTTCAAAATTATCTATTGTTTTAGTGATTGGCGAATAAAGCACTTTTTGATTTGTTGTTATGGTTCTGCCTAGTCGGGTAGTTTCTAGCTTTTTTATTATTTTTTGCATTCTTTTTTTAAAAAGTTCAGAATCTGAGAGCAATAAATATATGTCCTTGTATATATCTTCTATGTCTGCGTCTTTCAATATCGGAATATCTCCTATTTTACGAGGCTTACTTATTGATTTGAATGATTTAAAAATGATGAAAGTAATATGATGCTTTAATAAATGCAATTTGCTGTCTTTGTTTTCATTGTTTAAAAAATCACTTACTAATACAAACATATATGTTAGAATATATATCAATTTACAATAAGATTCTTGGTTTAGAGATTTTAAATTTTCAAGATATTTATTCATTGTATCGTCAAAGTATCCAGAGGCACGATGAGGAATGCAAAATACAGAAGACATTAATGCCCTCATAATTATACGTAAATCTATATTAATACAATTATTCTTATCTTCTTGTCCAACTCGTCTTTTGTAAAAAATAGGCTTGTTGTTTATAATGTTTTTATTAAAAAGATTTTCAAGATTTTTAAAAAACTCCTTATTTGACAACAATTGATATGCATCAATTTGGTTTTGACTATTGGAAGTAGTTGCTATGTATTCCATTTCTTCTTCATTGGTTGTTTCAATAATTTTTATAGGTATGGTTATATTGTTTAGGATATTTTGATTATTTTTGTAGATTTCAAATAATGAGCTAATGGTTTGACATCCATTGATAATTGTTATTGATTTAAATGTATAATCATTCATATTGATTTCTATTTGTGCTGCTATAATAGTAAGACCATTATTATATAAATGAAAATTATTTCTTTTATTATCTGTTTGTATTGTGTTTTGAATGTTTTTATTAATATTTGTATTTCCTAAAAATAATCTTATATTATCTTCAAAAACTATATCATTAAGCAATTTATCTCCATTAAGATTTAAAGAAATTGCCTCTAATATTGACAGCACGCTTGTATATCCAATGAAACACTTAGAATCAATGCTAATTAAAGTATTTTGTGGTATGCGAATATTAATACCTCCTTTTTGTCTGCTTATATAAATTTGACTCAAAAAATTACTACTGACAAAAATTGTTTCAACATCAATATATTCCTTAATATCTTGTTCTTTCATATTAATATCTTGTTGCCAAGATTTTTTTAGGCTTTCGGTGTCTGTTTCTGTTTTTTGGGTGCAAAAGTATATTTTTATTTTTAAAGAAATGTTACTTTCTTTGTCAAATTTATTGATGCATTCGCGAATACTTTTTAACATTTTGTTGTCATCACAATTATCAGAGATAATTTTTTCTAATGTTGTGTAAGATTTTAAAATAGAACCTTTATCAATACTTTTTGTATTTTTTGCTTCTACGAAACAAAAACATATATCTTTAAATTTTTTAAGATTTTCTTCCTCAAATAATATATCATAGTTATATATGTTATACAAGGCATTATCGACCAGAATGAAAAACCCATCTATCCCGGATATATTATCGTTTAACCAGATTTCTTTGAGCGATTCTTCTGAATATTTACTAGATGTTGCTATAGCCAACATAGAAGTGGAAAATATTTCAAATTGTTTGTCTTCAGAAAGTTCTTTTGAAAATAACTTAGAACAAAACTCTCTCGCTTGCTTGGTAATGCGTGTTTCCATATTTTATTTCTCCTTTAGATAAAAAATACTCTCACCATAGCTTTTTGTATCCTTTTCACTGCTATTAAGCACTGGTCGTTCATATCTTTTTACAATTTGCATTTGTGCTAATTCTGCTATCTTAGGATAGAGATTAAATTTATCATTTGCTACCAAAAACACCACATAATCTTTTTGTAAAAATCGCTTTGCATTAAACAAAGCCTGTGCTATATCCTTTGCATACTGCTCTTGTGCGGCTTTGCTTTGTCCTCTTGCAAGGCTTCCTATTTCGCTGAAATCTTGCCTTTTTAAATCAAATATCTCATAAGCATAAGCGTGTTGCTCGTGATAATCAATCAGCCCCACATAAGGCGGTGAGCTAAAAATCCCTCTAATTTTTTGAGTTTTTATCAAAGTAGCAAAATCACTATCTTGCTTTTGCAATAATACTACAATGTCCGCATTTTTAGAATCAGCATTAAGGCATATTTGCTTTGTGTCTGTTTTAAGAGTGGCAAATTCGCTCAATCTTTTTAGGGTATCTTTTGCATAGCTATTAAACCATTTTTCTATACTAAAGAGGGGCTTACAGATTCTGCCATGCTTCTTGCAATAATAGCTTTGAGTGATAGGCTCTTGCAAGGTAGCTAAATCACTATGCGTAGTTGCTCTGCAACTTCTAGCTGTGCGACTTAGTATGATTTGTAGTATGTCTTGTAGATGCTTGGGTGCTTTTTTAATCTCATTTTTTATTAACATAATCTCCTCTTTTATAGAGGGCATATACCATTTTTCAAAAAAGCCCTTTTGTGTGTTGAGCCGTGTATCGATGTGAAATTCTTGCAAGATATTTTTATATCTTGTTAAAAATTCTTTTTCCTTTTCCTTGCCATAAGCTTTCTCATCGATTTCTTTTAAGGCAACTTTTCTTTTAAAATCTCTTGGAAAATGCTTGGCATTAAAGGCACTTAAAGCTTCATTTAAAGCATTAAAGCATTTTCAAAATTTTTTATGTGCTTTGTAGTTGTGTGAGATTCTAAAAGTTTGCTTAATCTTTGTAGCTCTAGCTCTAAAATTTGCAAATCATAATCTTTTATCTTAGCATTTGAAAGCATTGTATTAAAGCTTGAGATTTCTAAGCCTATGGCGTGCATTCCTAGCTCATTTGCTACGCATAAACTCGTGCCAGAACCACAAAATATATCAAGCACTATATCGCCTTTTTGGAAAAAAATCTCTTGCTTTAAGCTATCAGTATGAGAATCTAAAAAATACTCCACAAGTTGCGGTATAAACTTGCCTTTGTAGGGGTGGAGTCTGTGTATGTGCTTTGTGGTTTGTGCTTCTTTAAATTGTGAAAAAGAAAGGGGGTGAGATAGCTCTTTATCTTGCAAAAGCACATCATAGTAATTTTGTAATTCCTCTTTGCACACAAGGCTCTCTTTAGGCTTACTAGCGTGATTGGCGATTTTGCCATAATTGATAAGATAAGCAATATTTGAGCTTGTAACCTTTTTGCCTAGATAGCTACTCGCCCACAAGGCTGCTTCTTTGGGAGTAAGAAAGGGTTGATTTTCTATGGCATTATAGTTGCTATGTAAGGTTTTATTCATATTTTTCACTCCCACTCTATCGTGCCCGGTGGTTTTGAGGTGATATCATAGACTACGCGGTTTATGCCCTCTACCTCGTTTATGATTCTATTTGAGACAGATTCTAAAAACTCGTGTGGCAGATGAGAAAAGCTTGCTGTCATACCATCTAGTGCTTCCACTGCTCGCACGCAAATCGTATTATCATAAGTGCGGTTATCGCCCATTACTCCGACACTTCTAACATTAAGTAGCACACAAAATGCCTGCCACACGTTATCATATAGCCCGTGCTTATGTAGCTCCTCGATAAATATAGAATCTGCCTCGCGTAACAAATCCAAATCCTCTTTTGTAACCTCGCCCATTATGCGTATAGCTAGTCCGGGTCCGGGAAATGGGTGTCGCATGAGCATAGATTCTGGCATTCCTAGCTCTCGCCCTAAAGCCCTAACCTCGTCCTTAAAAAGCTCACGCAAAGGCTCGATAAGCTCAAACTTCATCCACTCGGGCAGTCCGCCAACATTGTGATGAGATTTTATCGTCTTAGAGGGTCCTTTTACGCTTACAGATTCTATCACATCAGGATAGAGCGTGCCTTGTGCTAGGAATTTTATCTCGCCATTTGTGTTGTGCTTTTTTGCCTCTCTCTCAAAAACCTTAATAAAGGTCTCGCCGATGATTTTGCGTTTTTGCTCTGGGTCTCTCACGCCTTTGAGTAGCCCCAAAAACTCCTCACTTGCATCTACTGTTATCAAAGGCACTTTGAGATTATCTCTAAACATTTTCTCTACCGCCTCTCTTTCTCCTTTACGCAAAAGCCCCGTATCCACGAAAATCGGGATAAGATTCTCCCCGATAGCTCGGTAAAGCAAGGTCGCCACTACACTAGAATCCACCCCACCACTCACTGCACAAAGTACCTTGCTTGGGGTCGGCTTTTGAGTGCTTGTTGTTTTAGTAGAGGGCGTTGGATTTTTTGAGTTTGATAGTATTTCTTGCATTCTTAGTCCTTAAATGAAATTTGATATTGTATCGTTTTACTGATTGTTTGCATAGTTTTATATGCTTTCATAACTGCTCCTTTAATAACTTGTGAATCTTTGTATCATCGCTTCTTTGCTTTGATTTACCTACTTCTATCTTGTTTTGTTTGTGGGATTTTATAAGGTTTATACATTAAGTGCACATTGTTTATAGATTCTCTATTCTCAACAAACTCTGTGGCTTTGCATTCAAAGATATAATGCACTAAATCTTTGCCCTTATAGTTTTTGATATTTTCGCCAATTATGCGTCCGCCAAGCTTTCTAGCCACACGCATAGAGGCGAAATTATCCTCCTTGATGAGACAATACACTCGCTCTAAGCCCAAAATCTTAAAGGCATACTCTTGCACAGCCCTTGCTGCCTCTGTGCCTAGCCCTTGTCCCCAAAATCTTTTTGCCACGATATAGCCTATCTCGACAACTTCTTGTTTTGCTATGCTCTTTTGGTTTGTGAGATTAATGCTCGCTCTATCTAGCCCTGCATTGCCAATGATTGTCCCACTAGCCTTATCAATGATAGCCCAAATCCCAAAGCCATTTTCTTTGTAGCTCTTTAATTGCTTCTCTAGCCATTCTTTGCTTTCATCAATGCTAAAGCCATGCCCCCAAGCATACATTGTCTCTTTATCGCTTAGAATCGTATGCAAGGCAGGCAAATCCTCTAGGGTATATTTTCGCACATAAAGCCGCTTGGTTTCTAAAATCATTGTAGATTTTTGTATGCTTTTGGAATCTCTATTCTCAAAATCCTGCTCTTGCATTGTTTTTGAATCTCGTATCTCTGAAACTTGTCTAAATTCTGTGTTTTTCAAGTCTGTCCCCTAATATAAATGATTAAAATCTTAAGAATTATTTATGTTTCTATACATTAGCAAATCCTTGATTCTTGATTCTATATTTTTCCTTTGAGAATCTAACTCCTTTTTGCGTGCGATAGACATTTGTATAAACTCTTTTTCTTGCTCAATACCTATAAATTTTTTATTTAAAAGATTAGCAGTTACAAGCAGTGATTGATGGCTAGTGGGAACATTATAAATGTAGGCATTCATTAAAAAGTTTCCTTAAACAAAGTATTTTCCCTATCATTTATATTATCTTGTGTAATCTTTTTAACTCTTTTGCCTCTCTCAAAGCCACTTAAGCGGTATTTATCCTCTATCTTACCACCATTTTTCAGTCTCTCTAAAATCATATCGTAATAGGGCTTATGCAATTCAGCTGAAATCCACTTGCGTTTGAGATTCTCACACAGCAGTATCTCATTGCCAGAGCCTCCAAAGAGTATAAAGACGCAATCTCCTTCGTTCGTGCAAGATTGTATGAGCATTTGTATCATTTTGCTAGGAAGCTGACAAGAATGAAAGGTTTTATCTTTGCTGACATTTTTGACCAAATCAAAATAAAACCACGAATATGGCATTCTGCCCTTATTCCCCTCTTGCATTCTTTGCAAGATTCTTTTATCTGTTGGGTTTTGATAAGGCAGGGCGATATTATCCTTATAAAAATTATTATTTTTTGTCTTTGTGGCGTGTAATATGCTTCTGTGTGCGGTAGTTAGCCGTCTTTTACTATGTCCTACATTGGTATTATACACCCATACATACTCTTGCACATCATAGGCAAGAGAATCTAAACATTTTACACGCAAATACGCATTTTGTTTGGGATAATTAAGCATAAAAAGATTCCCACTAGGCTTTAGCACCCGCATAGATTCCCTAGCTAACTCACAATACCACTCTATATAATCTTCCCATTTTTGCGTGTATTTTGCTCCATTATAATTGATACCCACATTATAATCAGGGTCGCCAAATACCATATCAAGACTTGAATCTGGAGTATTTTTTAAAACTTTTAGCACATCATCATTGTAAAGTATATTGTATTGCATTCTTAGCCTTGTGTTAAAATATATGCTTTTGATTGTAGAAATTGTATAGAATCTAATCGCTTAGGATTGCTAAAAGTGTAAGCCCAAAGCTTTAAAATATCACCATTATTTTTGTCTTGAAGCTTGCTTTTTTCTCGCACTAAATATACACAAACGATCTTTTTAAACGGCAAATTAGAATTATGATAATATAAAAAGGGGTGATAAATCTGATAGATATTAAAATCCTTTGGTGTGCCATTTTTTGCCTCAAAGATTCCGATGATTCCATCATACTCAATCGTTAAATCTATTTCTATTTGCTGGTTTTTAGCTTCTATCTTTTCATTCTCAAAAAAGTATTCCAAAGTAGCTTTTGTGCGGTGCGGGAAGTAGGTTTTAGGACGATTTTTTATATCTAAATTCTCAAATTCTAAATCTTTATCAAATAAGAAATGATGAAGTATTCTTTGATTGTTTGCTACGCTTAAAATATTACTTTCGCTATCGTTATATTGATTAAGCAGAGATTTTTTATATGTCCATTTTATAGAATCTTGTATAGATTCAAAGCTATGATAGAGTTTATCAATGCCTTGTATAAATTTATGATTCCCACTACCTAAATGTAAGAGACAAATATTATTGTCTTTAAAACTTTGTGGCAGTTTATCGCTAGAATCTAACTTTGTAGCATCAAAAGGATTACCAAAACCTACCTTTTTACACACATCTTTTACCAAATCATTATGAAAGATAAAATTCTTTTTTGCCTTACAGATTCTATAAATTTCCTCTAATACAAGAGATTTTTTATTTGACATTATATATCCTCGATTATTGATAAGCAATTGTAATAAAATATTTCTAAAAATACAATTTATCCTTAAAATCCTACCATTTTATTGTGTCGCTTTATTATATTTGCGTAACCCTCTATTTTCTCTATGAAACGCACAACTTACTAAATGGTCGCACACAAGCCCGATAGATTGCATATACGCATACATTCCCACACTTCCCACAAAGCTAAAGCCACGCTTTTTTAAATCCTTTGCTATTTTGTCTGAAAGAGGCGTGCGGGTGGGAATCTGGGCTAGATTCTTAAAAGCATTCACAATAGGCTCACCTCCCACATAGCTCCAAATAAACCTATCAAAGCCCCCAAACTCCTCTTGCACTTCCAAAAACCGCTTGGCATTATTGATAGCAGATTCTATCTTGGCACGATTGCGGATAATCGCCTTATTTGTCATAAGCTCCTCTATCTTTGCCTCATCATACCCTGCTACTTTTGCAGGGTCAAAATCATCAAATGCCACCCTAAAAGCCGCGCGTTTCTTTAATATCGTAATCCAAGAAAGCCCTGCCTGCATACCCTCTAGCACGAGCTGTTCAAAAAGTCGCTTTTCATCGTGCTGCGGCACTCCCCATTCAAAATCGTGGTAGTCTTGATAGAGCTTTTGCGTAGGCTTATCAGAAGTCTTATAGCCCTGATATATCCAATCACACCTTTGCATACCACCCCCTAGCCATGCTGCTCAAGCCATTGTTTTAATTCTTGAGAGCTGATGATATAGAGATTCTCAAGACAAGGTGTGCCTTGCATTTTCTTACGCAAGAGTGCAATAGATTCTGTATTATTGCTAATAAGACCTACACTCTTACCCTGCTGCAAATCCTTGATGATAGAATGGATAAAGTCGCTATAAGGGTCACTATCTTTTTGTGCTAGAATGACAAACTTACGCTTATCCAAAAAGTAATTGATAAATTTCAATGTAATTTCTGATAGAGTATGTTTGCTTTCTTTGCGGTCTGTGCGGAGTTTGTGGAGATAGAGATATTGAACTTTTGGGATTTTTATGCAAAAGTCCTCATTATCGATAAGTTTTTGTAAATGCGTATATGTCAGCTCATCGATAGAATCTTTTTTAAAGATAGTGAAAAACACTTCTGTATCAATGTAAATGATATGTCGTGCTTTTTTATTCATTGCATGTATCCTTAAAGTTTTTAGAGAATCCTGTATGTGCGTAGTCATTGCTCTCTATATTGCTCCCCACACTGCTCTTTGCATTGCTCCCTATGTTACTCTCTAGGTAGTCCCCTGCACACTCGCTTGAACAATGATTAAAATCCCTGCCAAATCCTAGTGCCTCTGTATTGCTCTTTGATTGTGTATTGTTAGATTCTCTATTTTTAGAATCTCTACTTTTAGAATCTACAACGCTTTGCCCTTGAGAATCTTGAGAATCTTTGCTAGATTGCACATTGTGAGAATCTCTGTGAAGTATTGGTATAAGCTCTGTCGCATAGCCTTGATATATCGGTATAGTATCTCTTGTGTTGTATTGATAGAGGTGGAATATCACCTCTTTATCTTTTGGCTGCCACCTTTCTTTATATGCGTAGCAAAATCGCATTCCTAAAGCCCTCATCACAGCACCACTTCTATGATTATTCTCATCGTGTGTTGCCGTGATATAGGGAATGCCATCTTGCAAGGCTCTTTGCATAATTGCTCGTGTGGCTTCTCTTGTGTAGCCTTTATGCCAAAATTCCCTACACAAAGCATAGCCTAAGTCATAAGGCTCTTTGGTCTGCAAATGCACATAACCTATTGGGGTATTATCCTCCTTTAAACATATAGCATAGTGATAGCCTCGCTCTTGCTTATAGATAGCCTCGTATTGTTGTGTAAAAATATCTTGTGCCTCATTGAGATTCTTGCAAACAAACCATGGCAGGTAAGTGTTTGTCTCCCTATCACTATATATCTTATACAATGCCTCTATATCATTTTTTTCAAACTTGCGTAACATAAGTCTTTGGGTAAAAAGCGTGGGGGTGTTTGCATAATCTTTATGCAAATGATCTGCCATAAGAAGCTTTTGCAAGGCTGCCTCTAACTCTTTTGCCTCTATGCTTAGGGGGATTAGCATATCATCTTGGCTGTGGTTTGGGCTTTTGTCTTGCTGAAAGCCTAGAGATTTGTAAAAAGGCAGTGCGTATTCTACACTATCTACTTTGATATATACAAAATGGCATAAATATCGGGCATATGCCTCTTTGATGAGGGATTTACCAAGTCCTTTGCGAAAGTATTGTGGTGCAATAAAGAGCATTTCTATTGTATCGTTTTGCACTGCGATAAATCCAAAAATATCAGATATACAATCTTTGCTATGTGCTATGAGTATATGCTGTGATGTCGCGATATGTTCTTGTATTTCATTTTTCATTCTTGCTATTTCTTCTTCGCTTAAGTCACTATGTGTCGCCCTCGCTCCATCTTCCCATATTTTTGTGAGATTTTGTACTACTTTGGTATATGTTTTGTCTTTATTGCATTTTTGCGTATATATGGCAAGAAATTCTTTTACAGTGCTGTATTTTGGTGTATTTTGTGATAGCACAAAAGCTTTTTGCTTATTTGTATCTGGTGAATGTCTTGCCTCATGAAGCTTTGGTTTTGTCTCTAAAACATTGTGCATATATAAATCTTTTAAGATTCTAGCCCTGTGATTTTGCGAATCTTTTCTATCTCATAGGCGATGAAATTTTTCATATTCCAATCAGTACTAGCGTGGCAGATTTTCACTGCAAAATTCTTTAAGATTTCTCCGCCGCACTCGCTATGCACGACTTCGGGGTGAAACTGCAAGGCATAGATTTGGCGATTACAATCAGCTATGGCACAATAATGCGTATTGCCTGATTTGGCAAGCTCGCTAAAGCCTTGAGGAATCTCCTCGACTTTGTCAGCATGGCTCATCCACACGATAGAATCTTGCTTAACTCCCGCAAATAATGGCGTTGTCTCTTGGGCTAAAATGCTGGATTGTTCGCACTCATCTTTAGTCATTACCGCTTGAGATAGCTCCCTTGTTTGCTTTTGCTTACAGTGATGTGAAGTGGAGGGGAACGAAGAAACCCCGATTGTATCTCTAAGATACTGCTGAGTATCCTGCAAATCTTGTGTGGATTCTTGATTATTGAATCTTACCGCCTGTGAATCGCCCTTAGATTCTCTATTTTTAGAATTTTCATTATCTCGTCCTTGCAAATCCCTCGAATCCGTTTTGTCCTCATAGACTAGATTCTGATTTTGTTGGATTATAAAATCTGGGCTTGATTCTATAATGCTTCGCGTGATGTGTAGCTCTAGCATATCACCATGGCTTTTGCCTTGTGTGAATCCTAACTCTATAAATGCCTGCACACCCTTTTTGTCGTGTTTATCCCATTGTGTTTCAAAGCTCTGTGCTTGTGTGGCTGTGCAGATAGTTGCAAGAAAATCTCTTGTGATGTCTTGTTGTGTGCGTGTCCTATCTATGAGATAGCACTCAAAATGGCAGGTTGTGCCTTGTGTGCGGTAGATTCCAAAGGCTTGTGGGTGATGTATAGAATCTACATAGAGGTTTTGAAAGTCTTGTATGCGCTGCTGCAGCTCAAGGGCTATACGCTCTAATAGTGCGGTATCCATAAACCCATGAGCAGCAAAAAAACTTTTTTTCCACGCTGTGAATACACCCTCTGTATCACTACTGATAACAAAATGTCGCTTATGCGTCTGTCGTGTGCTTAGATAGGGTTGTATAATCTCTAGCTTTGCTTTGCCAAATTCTTGCTCCTTAGCACGCACGACCTTGCCACCGAAGTGATGGGCGATATACTGCATACCATAGCAGATTCCAAGCACGGGGATACCTAGATTAAAAATTTCAGAATCTGGCATATACGCCCCCTCCTCATACACAGAGGCAGGACCGCCGCTTAGGATTATGCCTTTTGGATTTTTGGCTCTTATGGATTGTATTGTTTCAAAATATGGCACGATTTCGGTATAGACCCCAAATTCGCGTAAGCGTCTTGCGATAAGCTGGGTGTATTGACTCCCAAAGTCTAGGACGAGTATTTGGACTTGATTCATAGAGATCCTTTTTTATTGCTTTCTTGGCTTTTTAGTCTTTGGCTCTGGTAAAAGTGGCACGATAGTTTCTATAATTTCTTGCAAGAGTGAAATAGAATCTATATCAAGAATATGCCATTCTTGCTTTGTACCCTTATAAAATGGAGCTTTGGGAGCAGATTCTAAAATTGTGGCTAATTCTTTGTGTTGCTTGATAAAAAGTGTTTCATCACAGAGCAAAAAGATGGGCTTAGGCGATGAAATCTCACAAGAATCCCACACATAGATGCAATACTCCCCAAACATTTTCTTAGCCTTGAAGTGATAATGTGTGCCACAAGATTCTAAACATTCCAATACAAAGTCTTTAAACT
Organism: uncultured Helicobacter sp.; assembly: GCA_949299115.1. Classification (GTDB taxonomy): domain Bacteria; phylum Campylobacterota; class Campylobacteria; order Campylobacterales; family Helicobacteraceae; genus Helicobacter_A. Next base: position 18,709 of record CASFZH010000040.1, read on the forward strand.
CACTTGAGGTAGGCATAATGCTCCTTAACATACTAAAAATCTTGTCAGAATCTTATGATAGCTATCACAAGCAAAATAAGAAAATTTCACATATATTATAACATATTCAAAAATTACTAAATTCCTAAATATTGTTTTTGACACAGCTCTATACGAGGCAATCCACACAACTAATTCCACCAATGCCATGCTTTCTAAGCTCATATACGCATAAAAATACCCAAAAATATTGTGCTACAAAGCCGCCCAAACTCCCGCAAAATGCCTTGTGATAAGCTGGGTGCGTTGACTCCCAAAGTTTAGGATAAATTTGGACGGTATTCATTGCATTTCCTTAGAGTGTTTTTGAAGTTTTTACCTAGAATTTTAGCTTATACTTTGTTAAAAATATGTAATGAATATACGGATATGCAACCCAATAATGTGATGTTTTGTATAAGAGAATTTTGATAGAATGAGACAAATGTAATGATTTATTAGAAGATTGGTGCTATTACCCGTTTTGATTATAAAAAATGAAAGATAATAGTATGAATATTATATGAAATGTATATAAAATTGACACACTTTAGGTTATAAGATACAAAAGATAAAAGCATAAAACATTTGAATATTCCTTTTATTCTACAAAGAAACGCAACATACTCTACCTTATATAAAGCTCAGATAGCAGAAATATTTTCAATATTATAGTAATAATTATTATTTACTTTATATTTACTTTTTTTTCTACAATTTTATTACATGAATGATAATATATATCATTATTATATAATCATTTATGGATTAATTTCATATAAGGAGGAAGTCATGGCTTTAGCGACAGGTATCATTGGACTAGTAGCTGGCGTTGCAGCTCTCATTGATAGTATTATAAATTTTTTCTAAACTCTATAAGTTACATTGAATAGAGTAGAATAGTATAGTGCTATTTTCTACAATTTGTTTAGTTATACCTCATAATGAGGTATAGCCATAGTTACGTTATAATAAGGAGTTAGATTATGAAAAAAGTGATTTCATGTTGTATTTTTTGTAGCGTATTAAGCATGTCTATGTATGCTGCAACTATTAAAGATAGTGTGTTTCTTGGTGTGTATGGTGGTGGCAATGTATTGAGTAAAGACTATAAGGGGAGTATTGATACAATAGTAGGTGGACAGATAGGCTTTGAGTTTTATGATAAAAATCAAAATACGATTGGGCTAAGGACATATTTTGATTCTGGGCATACACTCGGGGCATATTGGTATGATAAAAATCCAAGTGTAAATGTTAGATTTCATTCTTATAATATTAATGGTGAAGCGTTGATAAGACTAGTACCTTGGCTTGGTATATTCTATGGTGTTGGTCTTGGGTATCATAATTGGATTCTTGATCAAGGCTCTATACATTCAGTTATAATATCTGTTAATGCGGGGATTTTAGTGTATTTGGGTAATAATATGAATCTGGAATTACGTATCAGACCATCTACATTATTTGTTGATATACCAAGCGGACATTTTAGTGCAAATAGAAATTTGGACTTTACACTTGGTGTGAATTTTGTATTTTAATTATTTTGACTTGTATGGTAGGATTGTGATTATCCGTCATGGTGGTAATCCAATCTTAGTAAAATTATAAACCATAGGTTTCTCATAAATTCTTCAAGTATTTAAAACTATTATGTTGAATCAATCATAAAAAATATCGATAATAATTCTCTTTCTAACTAGATTTGATTCTCAAGAGACTTGTATGAGTCCATTCTATTGTGTTAGAGACTGCATGGCATGTGATTCCATAAGTATATGGGGATACTATTATTTAGAAATCACAATTTGCAAAAACATATAGAATCAAAGCATGATAGAATCAAAAAAGCATTTGCTATTTTTGTAGAATCTTTATTTCCTCCGTCTCTTTAACCTTACATAATCTAATTTACATAGCAAATAGAGATTCTCTATTTGCTATGTAAATTAGATTAAAGCTACCAATCCAATTATAACTAGATTGAGAATCATAAGAATCATATTGGATTTAGAATCATTTAGAATCGTATTGAGAATAGGATCTTTATTAAAGATTGTATAGCAAAATAGAAAAAAATATAATGTATGCTAGAGCTTGATTCAATTTGGAATCTTTTTTAAAACTCATGATAGCCTTTTAAAACTTATGACAGTAATGTATCTTGCTGTCTCTATTAGCGGAGCACAGTATTATAAAAGTTAGATAATCTAGCATGATAAGATATTCTTATTATTACTTAGATAATAACTCAAATAATCATAATAAGATACAAAAATGAAAATATGTGTTATGAAATAATATGAGTGCTTGTAATTCTACAAACAATCATATACAAACAACCATTTCATCTGATATATCAGAAAAACAAAATATCTATTTACATAAACTCTTAGAAATGATGTATAATCCGTTGTTCATACATTCAACTTTGATATACATAACACTCATGCAGACTATAACTGCTTTTATGACAAACTATTAAAAATATTGGGGCTACAATGAGACATTTTTATAGTTCTTTTATCATCACTTGCATAGGACTAACAATAGCATTTTATATCGGTAAATGGGAGGCAATGTATATTTGTATCTTACTATCTATCCTTGAAGTGAGCCTGTCATTTGATAATGCAGTAGTCAATGCTAAAGTACTGCATACAATGGATAAAAAATGGCGACAGCGTTTTATTTATTGGGGGATTCCCATTGCGGTATTTGGCATGCGTTTTGTATTCCCTATTGTTATAGTAGCCATTGCAGCACGAATGGGGGTTGTAGAAACCCTCCATCTTGCCCTCTACAACCCAGAGCAATATCACAAAGCACTTGAAACAACACGTTATGAAATTTATGCTTTTGGTGCAGGATTCTTACTTATGGTATTTTTGCATTTCTTTTTTGATGAAGAAAAAGATGTCCACTGGCTTATATGGATTGAAAATAATCCAATTATGCGTGCTTTAGTTGCATTTCCTAATATTACTATGATGATTGCTATTCTTATTGGAATCGTGTTGCTTTCTATCACAGAATCTGCGATTATTGGTACAGCATATTTTTGTGCTTTAGCCCTTTATTTACTCATTCATTCAGTTGATAAATTTTTAGGAAGCGATGGTGTGAGAAACGGTCTTATGGGCTTTTTATATTTAGAAATTTTAGATGCAAGTTTTAGTTTTGATGGTGTTATAGGTGCATTCGCATTAAGCGATAATATATTTATTATTATGATAGGATTAGGTGTAGGAGCTATGTTTGTTCGAAGTCTGACGCTTTTTTTTGTAGAAAAACAAACATTACAAAAATTTATTTTTTTAGAACACGGAGCACATTACGCCATTGGTGCACTTGCTATTATCATGTTATTAAAAATATTTATGGAAGTAAGTGAAATTATTACAGGGTGCATTGGAGTAGGCTTTATTTTTATTTCATTTGTTTGCTCAAAGATATATGCAAAATCGTAAAAGGTCGTATATGTCAGACAAAAATACCCATACCTATCCGTCTTTATGGCGTATTCGTTATCAGACTTTTTATGCTAATAAAAAAGCACGATATTGCTTCTTTTTTTTCTTATTTATATTTCTTATGAGTCTTTTTGCCCCTATTCTTGCTAATGAAAAACCTCTTATTATCTATAAAGATTCTCGATTTTATTTTCCTCTATTTATTGATTATCCAGAGACTGTATTTGGTGGTGATTTTGATACAACGCCAGACTATAAAGACCCATTTGTCAAAAATCTCTTTGTTAATGATTTTATTCTCTACCCTCCTATCACCTATAATCCTCATAGCATTGATTGGGAATTAGGTGGAATCCCACCTACACCACCCAATGCTACTCATATTTTAGGCACAGATGACCAAGGCAGAGATGTAGCCGCACGTCTTTTATATGGACTTCGTACTTCACTTTTATTCGGCATAATATTAAGTGTTCTAACGATTCTTATTGGTGTTACCATTGGCGGGTTACAGGGGTATTATGGCGGTTTAGCTGATTTGCTTGGACAAAGAGCATTAGAAATTTGGAGTAGCATTCCAACATTATTTTTGATTATTATTATTTCAAGTTTTATTTTGCCAACTTTTTGGATAATTCTTGGTATTGTGTTACTATTTAGCTGGACAAGTATTGTAAATGTTGTAAGAGCAGAATTTTTACGTGCAAGGACAAAAGATTATATAAAGGCATCAAAAGCATTAGGATTTGGAGATATGAGAATCATGTTTATACATATTTTGCCTAATGCACTCATTGCAACAATCACATATTTACCTTTCATTATGATAGGGAGCATTACGACTTTAGCAAGCTTAGATTTTTTAGGTTTTGGTATGCCGCTTGGTAGTGCGAGTTTGGGGGAACTCTTGAATCAAGGGAAAAACAATATTCAATCACCTCATCTTGGAATCATTGGTTTTCTCACTATGGCTAGCGTACTTTCATCATTGGTATTCATTGGTGATGGTATACGCGAATCGTTTCATAATAAACAAATATGATTCACAATATGTAATAGAGTGGATTACAAAAGATTCTGCAATGTCATTTATAAGAGATTACAAAATAAAGCAATGTATGAATGTGAATCATCTCATGACTTTTTATCTATAAGTTGAAATATCAAGATTTGCGGTTAACACACAATTACATTTTCGAAACTTATAGAGTTTTATCATATTATCCATAACATATTGCTTTCTAATAAAAGTGTTTCTCTAACTAAAATTATATATGCCATAATAATGGAAATGAATAGTGGTTCAATTTTATGTTAATTGGAGACCAAATATGAGTTTTTATAAAAATATTTTGATTTGATGCGGTATGCTGCGATTTGATAGTTTTAACATCATCATGTGAATAACACAGCATTTTACATGTTCTACAAGAGCATACAAATTAGCATATACAACTCATTATGTATAGAATTATAGGTAGCTTATGATACCCATTTCTCTATTCTTTTTACCCAATGCTATAAAATTTAAAGATGTATTATGAATGCAGTTATGACTAATTTATTTGTATCAAAAATTTCATTATTTATAAGAGTGATACAGAGTAGGGGAATTATATCTTGTGTAAGATAGCACAGTATGGAATAGCATTGTGCCAATTTATCTGCATGTGTAGAAATAAGCAGAATCTAAGCTCAAACACTACAATGATTCCTATTTGTTTGCCTCATTCCCATAATAGTGGCTTGGGGTTTTGATTTTGAAAACAAAATGATGTTATATGTATCTTTTAACAGGATAAGGGTCGCGATTATCGACAGTATTGCGTTGATGCCAATAAGGATAAGGTAATTTTGTTTGACTTACTTTATCAAGCATTTGTTTGTGTTCTGATGATAATGTTATATCTGCTGCTTTTAGGTTTTCTTTAAGCTGTGTAACATTGGTTGCTCCAATAACAAGACTTGAAATAGTTGGACGACTTAATACCCATGCAAGAGATATTTGTGCAAATGTGTGTCCGCTTTGTTGCGTAACATGTTCTAAGACATCGGTGATGTTATAAAGATGTTCCATATCTATATCCCATACGCCATTAGTGTTTAAACGAGAATTTTGAGTATTTTTATGATTACGTGTGATTTTACCAGATAACATAGCCCCGCTTAATGGACTCCATACCAATGTGCCAATCTTTTCTTCTATACCAAGTGGCATTAATTCATTTTCAAATTCTCTTGCTGCTAGGGAATAGTAGGCTTGATGAACAATGGGTCTTTGTAGGTTATATAAGTCTGCGATAGATAACATTTTCATTAAATGCCATGCAGAATAATTACTTACACCAAAATAACGTATTTTTCCAAGTTTTACTAAGTCATTAAGGGTTTGCAAAGATTCTAAATGCGGAGTTTTTGCATCATAACAATGCAAATGATACAGATCGATATAATCAGTTTGCAATCTTTTTAAACTTTCGTCAACGCTTTTTAGAATCTTAGATTTTGATGTGCCTATATCATTTGGACTATCACTCATCCACATACCAGTTTTTGTGGAGATAAATATCTCATCTCTCTTATAATCCTTGATAGCTTTTCCTAAAATAATTTCAGAATCTCCCAAAGAATAACAATCCGCTGTATCAAAAGCATTGCATCCAGAATCCATACATGCTTTTATAAGCTCCTTTGCTTCAGGTAATTGTGTTTTACCCCATTGTTTAAAAAAATCCGTACTTCCCCCAAAAGTGGCAGTACCAAGCATGAGACTTGGTATCATCATACCACTATTTCCTAATTGTCTATATTGCATAGTAATCCTTATAACTTATATTTTATAGAATAAAAAAATAAAATTATAGCAGACATTTGTATTGAACTTTTATAAATTAAAGATAGCTTATATAATTATATTTTCTCAATAAGCTATTTTAAGAGGATTCTATCATACTAATTTGCATACAAGTAAAGAAATAAGATATGAATTTTAATAGTCTCTAGTGTATAAGTTAATCTGCTAGTTTTTACAATCTGTTTATATTTTGAAAATGAATTTATTTGAAATGAATCTTAGTTTCTCAAGTCTATTTTTTACTCTTTGAATGTTTATGAGAATTTTTTTGTATTACAAATTACAAGAAAAATATCAACAATATTAAGCAATATATGGTATAGGAATATTAAGTGATAGCAAAAATCAAGAAAGATTTGATAACATAGCATTGAGCTATGCAACGATGATGGTTGTGAAAATTGCTTTGAATAGTTAACCATTCATATTAACATTTACATTAAGATTCTCAAAAGCGTTCTTATAACGTTGCACAAAATCCGCGTTGGTATTAAACATTCTTATGCCATGTAATTTATTGGCATTAATAATATATGGCTTAGTTTGCGTATCCACATGTGATTGAGCATGTGTCTTATTATCCTCTATATGTATTTTAGTTTTTGCACTCTTTAACCTTTCGATATCGGCTAATGGATACAGCTTTTGTACTGCTAGTATTTTTTCTGTTTCTGTCATACCTGCTGTAGCACGTAACCATGCTTGGTATTCTTGGTCACTCATTAATTCCAAAATAGCTAAACCGTAAGTTTGTCTTTTTGTCTCAAAATTGTCTGAATGTTGCAACTGTTCTTCATTTTGTTTTGCCGCAATATTATTTTGTGTGCTTACTTCCCTTTTGATATAATGCGTGTTGGCATTATACAAGCTTAAATTATTAAGTGAAGAATTGTTTGTATCAATCATCGTCATGTCCTTAAAGATATCTGATTTCTATTTAATACAAGAATGCAAGCAAAAACAATTCCTTAATTTTTACATTTTTTTTGTATAAAAATACATCACATTAGTAATTTAGAAGTTATAATGTGAATGCAATACTTTAAGTTTATTTCAAGGAGATAATGATGTCTTATGATGACATAGAACAAATCGATTATGATGAAGACGATATGGACTATGAATATGATGGTATAGATTCTAACTTTTCTAGTCAATATGATGATGATGATTATGAAAATCCAGAATTAGATTACGATGAAGAATAGATTTTTTTATTATGGAGTGCTATATTGAAAAAAAATACTTTATCTAACGACACACTTCATGTGGCTCTTATCCAAGAAAGTTATGATATGCTGCACTATGGAAATACATGCGATGTACAAGATAATACTGATTCCACAAAGCTTGAAGAATGGCAATTTGAATTATCAGAAAACATGAAACAAAAAACAAAAAAACATATCAAAGAGGCAAGCAAAAAGGCTGATTTGGTTTTGTTGCAAGAGTTACATACAACACAATATTTTTGTCAAAGCGAAAAGACCAAATATTTTGAGTTTGCAAAGGATTTTGAGAAAAATATAGCTTTTTTTTCTCAAATTGCTAAAGAATGTCGTATTGTACTCGTTACTTCTTTGTTTGAACAACGAACATTTGGTCTTTATCATAATACTGCAGTTGTTTTTGAAAAAGATGGTACAATAGCGGGAAAATACCGTAAAATGCACATTCCTGATGATCCACAATTTTATGAAAAATTTTATTTTGCACAAGGTGATTTAGGTTTTAGCCCCATAACGACAAGTGTTGGGAAGCTTGGTATTTTAGTATGTTGGGACCAATGGTTTCCAGAAGCTGCAAGACTTATGGCATTGCATGGAGCAGACATGTTGATTTATCCCACTGCTATTGGTTGGTTTGATTCTGACTGCGAAAGTGAAAAAAAGAGACAGCAAGAAGCATGGCAGATAATCCAAAGAGGACATGCTATAGCTAATGGATTACCTCTTATGAGCATCAATCGCGTGGGTTTTGAGCCTGATTTATCTGCACCACATCAAGGGATTCGTTTTTTTGGTAGCAGTTTCGTGTGTGGACCGCAAGGAGAGATTTTGGCACAAGCAAGTAGTGATAAAGAAGAGATTCTTTATGCTGATATAAACTTGCACCGTACAAAAGAAGTCCGAGATATTTGGCCATTTTTACGTGATAGACGAATTGAACATTATGGAGATTTATTGAAATTATATGGAAATTAATCTCATGTAATTTATAATGAAAAGTATTTATTTTCATTGAATCTTTAATGACTATCAAATAATTTTTGTCAACAATCTTTATACAAATGGCTTTTTCTCTTTTTGTTAGAAAGTATTCATAGTTATCTAAATTAATATAATGAAAATTTGTATTGATAACAGAACTAAGGAATATGTATATGATAAGATTCTGAAATGCTTGCTTGGCTTAGATAATTATTATATGTGAATATTCAAAATATTACATCTTTTCTTTATAATATAGGAATTAGCAAAACTTCATGTCCGTGTTATCCCAAAGATAATTTTTACTATTGTTATTCTTATCTTATAGCTTTAGCAAATATGATATTTATTATCCTATTTTATAACCTACGCCACGCACTGTTTGTATATATTTTCCACACTTGCCAAGTTTTGAACGTAAGGTATTAATATGCACATCAACAGTTCTTGTTTGAAAATCACTGCCCCATATAGTGTCAAGAAGCTGTTCTCTTGTAAATACAAGATTCGGATTTGATAAAAAAAGTGTTAATAGTTCAAATTCTTTGAAAGTTAAACTCAATGGCATGCTCTCAACACTTGCAACTCTCGTTTTAGTGTTAAGTGAAATCTCATGGAAATTATATTCCATAGTGTTTTTTTTACCAGAACGTCTTAATACAGCATTAATCCTTGCAAGAAGCTCTAAAACACCAAAGGGCTTTGTGATATAATCATCAGCCCCTGCATTTAGTCCATGCACTTTATCAATTTCACTATTTTTTGCTGTTAGTAAAATTACGGGGATATGTTTAGTGGTTTGACGTTGCTTGAGAATTTTGAGTGTTTCTATGCCATTTTTTTGAGGTAAACCAACATCAAGCAGAATGATTTCAGGCATATTTTCAGAATTAAGATTATTGAGGGTATCTAAAAATTCACATGGATTTGAAAAGTCTAGCGAATCTATATTATTTGTTTGTAATACATACCGAATCAGCTCTCTTATATCCATTTCATCATCAACTATAAAAATCATATTATTCCTCACTCTCTACAAATAAATACCATAATTATAGCCTTGAAATTTTTGAAAATTTTATACATTTGTCATAATCATGCAATAAAATACTGTGAAGATCAGATTATATTTTTATGATTTTAAGTATTAAAATTTTAGATTGTTATTAATTAAGATAATACAAATCAAAAATTTTTCAGAGTTTAGATATATAGAGAAATATATGTTAATTTATTAAAATTTTTAATAAATCATGCTTTTATACTCTCTGAATCTACAAATATTTAGAATATGTAATATTGCAGTGCCATTGTCTATCATTGTGGCGATATAGTGTATAGACACAATAAAGCTAGAATCATATTAAGTGTAAAATTTTAAAAAATAGCTATAATCACAAAAAAATAGATAAGGTGTTTCATGACAAAAATGCAACTTGATTCTTTTTTGACTAAATCTATTCCTCGTGCTGTTTTATTATATGGAGAGAGTGATTTTATGATTACTTATTATGCCGATGTCATTTTACAAAAATTACATTGTCAGCACCAAAGTATGTATTTTGAGGAATACAATCATGAGGAAGCATTGAATCATTTGGGAGTCAATGACTTATTCGGCAATCGCAATGTATTATTGTTAAAGCTTTATGTGGCACTTAGTAAAATACAAATTCAAGAATTACTGTATATGTTAGAACGTAATCCCGACAGTTTTTTAATCGTACAGCTTTATAAATCCCCCTCTATTACATCTGCTGATTATGCTAAAAGATTTAAGGCGATGAGTGCCATCTTTAAGCCAACGGAAAAATTACAGCATATTTTTGAAGTACGATTCTATCAACCGTCACATGATGACATGATAAAGATATTGCAACAAAAGGCACATTCTTTGGGATTGCAGGTATCACCACATATTCTTGAGTATCTGCTCATCATTCAAAATTATGATATACTTATAGCCTATAGTGAACTTGATAAATTTGTCTATTTTCCTATGATTACCAAAGAATTGATTGATTCTTTAAGCTATGGTTTAGGAAATGTTAAAATAGAATCTTTGTTAGATTCGGTATTTGATAAAAAAGGGCGTTTAGTGAAAATTATTGACACACTTCATGATGAAGGTATTGATGATATGGAAATCTTACGCGAAATTACAAGATATTTTTATATTTTATTTAAACTTTATGGACATTCTAAAAAATACGGAAAAATAGATTCTGTGGAGGCTTTAGGCTATAAGGCACCAATACAAACTATTGCTATTTGGAGCAAGAGAAGCTTGAAGCTAACAACACAAAAATATTGCATGTTGTTTGATATATTAAATTTATGGCGTGTTCAGCAATTTCAAGGAAAAAATGTAAGTTTGCAATACTTAATTGAAATTCAAAGAATTTTATGATATAATGTCGGTTTTTTAACCTTGCTTGAAAATGTTTTGTATTAATTTTTCAGGCTGAAACCATAAGGAGTTATTATGCGTCATTATGAGACGATGTTTATTATAAAACCTACTCTTGTAGAGGAGGATATTAAAGCAAAAATTGACTTCTTCAAAGAAGTTATTATAAAGAATGGTGGTCATATTGAAACTTGCCTAGATATGGGAATGAGAAATTTAGCCTATCAAATTAAAAAAAATCAAAGAGGCTATTATTTTGTCATTTATTTCAAGGCTGAACCAACATTGATTGCAGAGCTTGAACGTTTATATGGTATTAATGAGGATATTTTACGTTTTATTGTTATTAAATATCAAAGTAAAAAGGAACAAACTGCATGGCAAACTCTTGTTGATAGGGCTAATAAGAAAGAGAAACCTAAAACTTTGAAAAAAGATGAAGATTCTCATAGAGAGAGGGAGTTTCATAAGGATAAAATAATAAAAAAAGAACATGTTGATAGCAATGTATCGGCTGAAGGTTAACATTAGAATCTTACAAGTTAGTGGAGTACAAGGTTATAGTCAATGTTTAACAAGATAATTTTAGTAGGCAATCTCACTCGTGATGTTGAATTGCGATATCTCAATACAGGTATGGCAGTGGCAACAATAGGTTTGGCTTCAAATAGGCGATACAAGCGTCAAGATGGCAGTCAAGTCGATGATACATGCTTTGTTGATATAACTCTATTTGGCAGGACTGCAGAAATTGCAAATCAGTATTTAAAAAAAGGCTCCAAGATTCTCGTTGAAGGTAGATTGCATTTTGAGACATGGAATGATCAACAAGGCAATAAAAGAAGCAAACATAGTGTTATTGCTGAAAGTATGCAAATGCTTGATTCGAGACCACAGGGAGAATATAAAGAATACAATCAAAATAGTTATGATAACAACGGATATGGAAACTATAATGTTCATTATAATAATCAGCATAGCAACCAAAGTCATACATATCCATCAAATCAAAGTATGGATTCAAATGGTAACCATGAGAATAGCTACCAGCAAAATAATCTAAACTCTAATCTCAATAAAAATAAGGTTGCCTATCCAGAGCCACCAGAAATCGATATAGATGAGATACCATTTTAGATTTCAATATATTAAAAAAGAAAGGATACATTAATGGAACGTAAAAAATATTCTAAAAGATATTGTAAATACACAGAGGCAAAAATTGATTTCATTGATTATAAAGACATTGAGCTTTTAAAGCACTCTTTATCAGAACGTTATAAGATAATGCCGCGTAGATTAACTGGAAATTCAAAAAAATGGCAGGAGAGAGTTGAAGTTGCAATCAAGAGAGCTAGACATATGGCTATTATCCCGTATGTTGTAGACACTAAAAAAGTGATTGAAAATCCATTTAAACTCTAATCATAAATAAGATGTTTGTGTGTTTTATCATTATTACATAGGATTGTGTGATTGTGATATTGTATAAGCATGATATTGGTTTTGTGTCTATCAAATAGTATAGAGTTGACATGTCTATCATGATTCATAATATTTAGGAAGTTTGGCATGGAATCTCATGATTTTCGCAATATTTTTTTGCAAACACTTAAAGAAGAGGCTCATGCTCTCATGTCATATAGTGATGATTTAAGTGATTTAGATTCTATTATTCAATTAATCTTGGCACTTCAGGGTAAACTTATCCTAATGGGTGTTGGCAAAAGCGGTTTAATTGCACAAAAGATTGCGGCAACCTTTTCTAGTATAGGAATACCAAGCTTCTTTATGCATCCTATAGAAGCTATGCACGGTGATTTAGGGGCTTTAGAAAAATCCGATTGTGTCTTAGCTATTAGTTACAGTGGTGAAAGTGAAGAGCTAATAAATATTTTACCGCATATACAGCATCTTGGAGTGCCAATTATTACCTTTTCTAAATCAAAATATTCTAAAATGTCATTATTAGGTGATTATTTTTTACCTATTCTTATAGAGAGAGAGGCATGTCCAATCCAAACAGTTCCGACAACATCTACAACCTTAACGCTTGCAATGGGAGATGCTTTAGCGGTTTGTCTCATGGTAGCACGAAATTTTACTAAAAGTGATTTTGCCTCATTTCACCCTGGCGGAAGTTTGGGGCGTGAACTTTTTATAAAAGTAGCAGATTTGATGCAAACACAGAATCTTCCTCTTTTGCATGCCAATGTAAGTTTACGAGAAAGCATAGTAACGATGACACAAGGGCGGCTAGGTAATGCATTTTTTGTAGATTCCAATAACAAATTGTTAGCTGTTTTAAGCGATGGTGATCTGAGACGTGCCATGTTTGATAAAGATTTTAGTCTCGATTCCAATGCATTTCAATATGCTACAAAATCTCCGAAAGTTATTTATAATAGCAATACTCTCGCCATAGATGCCTTACGTATTATTAGGGATTCTAAAATACAAATTATACCAATTATCACAGATAAAGGTATTTTAGAGGGTGTTATCCATCTACACACTCTTATCCAAGCTGGTTTTCAATAGCATTCCTTGCTATTTGTTACATAACAATGTAGTTTTGTAGTATACGTAAAATATTTCAATGTGAAAAATCATAATCTTTCAAAGGTTTTCGAGGTGGTAATAAGACTTTACCAAAATTTAAAGATACGCCTAGTATTAAATTTGACGCAGCAACATTAATATTTTCTGCCTTTAAGACATAGTAACGTAAAAGTGGTGCAATACTTAAACTTTTGAAAATTTTTGCTTCAATACGTGTTTCAAGTAATAATTGATAACTTGGCAAGATTCTTGAGGTTTCCTCATTAAAGAGATATTGTTTGAAGTTCATAGAATATAACCAACGTAAATTTGAGTTTAATTTGTATTCCAATGATAATCCGATTTCTATACCTAAACCATTAAATTGTGTATTGAGGTTTAAGTCATGCTCACCAAATAAATCAATATATAAGTTTTTGATATATCGACCATCAAAAATTTTTACTCCAAATAGATAATTAACAATGTGTCTTCGTCCGATATTTGGATTTGGATAAAATTCTGTTTGATACGAAGCCTTGAGATATGGACCTGCTTCAAAATATTCAAATCCTAAATCAAAATCCCACATTCTTTGAGTATAGTCTGTGGAGAAAAATAGTTTATCAAGATTCTTATTTGTTATAGTGCTACTATCATTTTGTTTGATTCTTGTGAATCCGTATTCGGCAACCATAGAATTAAATATTACAAATCTTCTTGCATAATAATTAACATAAAAATTAAAAAAAAATTGTAATGCAATTTGTGAATTTCCAGTTAGATTGCTATCCGAAAAATTGGTATAGAGATTTTGATTTGTTAAAGATGATTGGGTAAAATTAAGTGCTGCTCTATTCAGATCAATCTCCCATCCACTTTTATCAACGATAATATCTGTCTTTACTTGGGCAAAGGGAAAGAGGGAAATAGCAAATGCGAAAGAATTATTGCAAAAAAACAACGCTCCCCATAACATTCTACGCACATAACACCTCTTTATATTTAGTTATGATTGTTATCGTGATTATCTAGCATAGAGTCATCTGATACAGAATCAAAAGAAATCATATCTTTATTTAAAAATTCCACACCATCACCATATTCCAAAATTACATCTGCAATCATTTGTGTAATGATGTCAGCAAGATATGGTTGTTTGCATGCAACACTCAGGATTATTTCATGATAATGTTCTGATATACCATGTGTTTCACACTCTACATTGCTATGTGTGCTATGAGGCATAACATTATCATGATTGTAATTATCTTGATAGTGTGTATTGTCATGCGATATTGTTGAATGGGAATCATGCTTTTTCATAAGAATCCTTTGCATAGAGTAGTCTCAATCTTACGAAGTATAGAATTGTTATTAAGATATACAGTAAGAATATCATTTTAATAATTAGTATCTTGTATTATTGGTGTTTACAATATTGCTATAGTCAATCTACACTATACAAATGCCTATAAAATAAGGGCTTTTATCATGTTGTAATATAAAATTATATCACATTGTTCTGTATTATTTGTACTATTTATGTCAATACAATACAAACACACCCCATAATACATCAATGACACACAAACTTTGTGTCATCTTTTGTTCTTTTATAAGAAAGTATCTGTAATAGTAAAACCTCATTTTGATAAATTCCAGTACAATCTTAGAATCATGGTAGCACGAGTTAGGCATCAATTTCTTAGATATTACCTTACATGGTGGTATAGAGCTACATAAATTAGTCTTAATCAGTGGTGAATATGAGGCAGGAAAGACGTCA
>CASFZH010000041.1 GCA_949299115.1 uncultured Helicobacter sp.
TGTTTACTGATATTCATCTTACATGTGTGAAAGACTAGATTTAAAAGCCCATAGCCAATAATGTATGGATATATCCCCAGTAGCACATTATTCTTACAATTTGAGATGATGTAAGATACCTAAAATAGAATCTTAATAAATACGAAGCATTACAATATACCAAAAGCAATCTCAAAAGCAGTCTATGGTATAAAATATGGATTCTAATATAGCTTAGATTCTATATTTCTATTTCATACAATACAGTATTCTACTTTAATAGTTTGATGTCAAGTCTTATGCTCTGACATTGCAAAGAATCATTTGTTTCTCTATTGTACCATTGTTATAGTGTTTAACCATAGCTAGACATTTATATCGCTTCTAGAATATTTTCTTGTGGTATGGCATAATCTTGCAAGCAATTATATGTTAGTTGCATGGTTTTGAGAGTAAAACATTATGAGATAGAAAGGTGTTTCAAGCAATAAAGCACAAAGATAAGGGTAGATAAAACTAATAGCAATTTAGCCTATGTATAACCTGTTTGGTTTCAGCAGATTCTTGGTAGAAGTTCACCTTGTGGATACTCTAAGAATCTTTTGTTGCCATATTGTGTGTGGAGTACAACGCGTTGTTGAAACATGTCATCAAATAGAGAGGAATGTTTGCTTGATGTAGGGGAATTTGGCATATACATATTTTTGTCATCTTTGGACATAAAGTTTTTCTGTGCCTTACCGATAATTTCTGCATATTTACCCAGCTCGTGTTGACGTAAAAGAGTAAGCACCGTATTAGCATATTCTTTTGGTACTGCCATGACACATATACCTTCATTAGCTAAATCATATGGCTCTAAACCAAGCATTTCACACACACCATGCACTTGTGCATCAATATGTATGTTTTCCTCATATATTTCAATACAGGCTTGCGAACTAATTGCCCATTCATTCAGCACACTTGCCAATCCGCCTCTTGTCGCATCTCTTAGGGCATGAATAGGAATATCACTCTGAAAAATCTTTGTAAGCATAGGATATAAACTTGCACAATCGCTTTGTATATCACTGTCGATAGCAATATTGTTTTGTTCTAAGAAGATTCTAGCACCGTGATTGCCTATTTTGCCACTTATGATAATACAATCATCGTGTTCTATGTGTGTGGCACTGATACCAGATTTTTCTAAGATTCCAATACAAGTCGTAGTAATAAACAGTGATGGTTGTATAGTTGATGATTGGGAATCTGAAATATATTGTTTATCATGTGTCAGTTTTGGCAAAACTTTTGTATCTGCTGATAGAATCTGCAAATGGAGCTTTTTGCATTCTATGGCGATTGATTGAGCAATTGTCTTTAATGCTGCTATTTCAAAACCTTCTTCAATAATAAAGGCAATGTTGAGATACAGAGGTCTGCCACCCATCATAGCTACGTCATTACTGCTACCACATACAGCGAGCTTCCCAATATCTCCACCTTTAAAAAAAATGGGATTAATAGTGTAGGAATCTGTACTTGTTACACCAAAACATGCAGTTTTATGCCGTGAATCTTGTATAGATATATCAAAGATTCCCGCATCTTCGTCTGAATATGGCATGATATCTTTAAAAAATGGCATAAAAACACGACGTATAAAATCAGCAGAATTAATTCCACCGCTACCATGTGCTAATGTTGCTCTTTCCATGAAATATCCTAAAAATAAAATTCGAATGTTATTATACATATTCTTGATAATAACTTCTATAGGCTATAATTCTTTTTGT
Organism: uncultured Helicobacter sp.; assembly: GCA_949299115.1. Classification (GTDB taxonomy): domain Bacteria; phylum Campylobacterota; class Campylobacteria; order Campylobacterales; family Helicobacteraceae; genus Helicobacter_A. The sequence goes on from CASFZH010000041.1 coordinate 1,761, forward strand.
AAAAGATATAGAATTTCATGGACTATTAAGGTTTTTATGCCAATGATACAGACTCTAATATTTTCTCATATATTGCAACAAGATTCTACTTTACATGCAAATATGAATAATGCCAAGATATTACATACTTTTTTAGAATCTTTTTGCAATCTTTTGGAGTCTCAAAATACAACAAAGAAATCACTCAAGGCATTAAGAATATATGTATCTGGACATGTGCAGGGAGTTGGGTTTCGTCCATTTATTTATAACCTAGCGACGAAGCTGCATGTATGTGGATATGTTAGAAATACGATTGACAATGTAGAGATTCTAATATGCCCTAGTGCAATGCATTCAAAAAATAACATAATGGATACAGCAGATGTTTATGACAAACAGACATTCATCGAGCATGAGGCATTTTACAAAGATAGTACCATCTTTTTATTGAGTATGCTTATGGCATGTGGATATGCTATGAAGATTCATGAGGTACAAAAAGACACAATGTTATCATCGCTCTATAAAGATGCTAAAGCTATTATGGCTACGATATTTATCCCAAAAAATGCTTACATACATGCTCTTAATATGCAAATATATTATGCCATAAAGAACAAAGAAAATGATATGACAAACCCTACAGCACAAGATGATTTAGAGTTTGTGTATCATGACTTCAATATTATAGAATCAAGTTATAGGGATAATTCTGCTTTGCATTTGCAATTTCCTCTTGATTCCAAACTATGCGACACTTGTTTCAATGACATGAATAATACGGATTCGAGATTTTATAAATATGCGTTTAGTGCATGTGTGGATTGTGGAGCAAGATATAGCATTATACATACATTACCCTATGATAGAAATAATACCACGATGTGTAATCATCTCTTGTGTGAATCATGTCGCGAAGATTATGCTAATCCACATGCCAGAAGATTCCATACAGAACCAATAAGCTGCAATCATTGTAAAATTTCCATTCTTAGTTTTAGATATACATATAAGAGCAATTCTCAATCTATACAGATAAATCCTCATGAAGAAACAAAATACAAAAATGCTTTGAATCACTATGCCACATATACTGCTACAAAACCAGAATATGCACATATTGATTCTAGCAAAATCTTGCCACATTCCATTTATTTAAATCACGATGCCATTTTGCAATGTGCTAAGGCTTTGCAAAGCAATGATATTGTTCTTTTCAAGGGATTGGGTGGTTTTGCTTTTCTTGCTAATGCAAGAAGTGATGATGCTATACAACAATTACGCAAACTCAAAAATCGTCCGAGCAAACCTTTTGCTATCATGGCAAAGCTTTCTACCTTACAGCACATATCTCTTCTTAATGCAGAAATGCAAAGTATATTACAAAGTCAGCAGTCTCCGATTCTCATTACACTAAAAAGTTCACGTTATAATCTTAGCAGCACTGTATCCCATCTCCAAACCATTGGCGTCATGATTCCATATAGTGCCATGCTTACCCTACTTTTTGAATCTTTGAGTGATGATTTTGTGCTAGTGTATACTTCTGCAAATAAGAAAGGTAATATGATAGCCAAGAGTCTTGATGAGCTACCTATTGATATATTTACCAAACAGCTTCATGAATACAGTGGTGTGAAAACATCGCACTATATCACGTCTCATGACATAGTGGATACAAGCCTTTTTATACTTGATTATGATAGAGATATTGCTCATCGTTTAGATGATAGTATCATATCGGGTATGTCTTTTTATTATTATGGTACTAGGGATACAGATGTATTGCAACACAAAATTTCACGATATAACACAAAGCACCCAGATGCAAATTTTTCAAGTAGCACTAATGATTTATGCAAGCATAACCATATTGTATCTCATCGTAATACCCACATCACCTCAACATCATTATACAATACACCTTTTCATTCCATGCGATTATCGCGAGGTTTCACTCCATTAACATTACATTTTCCTCTATTATCTTTGAAATCCTTAAGTGTAGGTTTTGGAGCTATGCAAAAAAGCTCCCTTGCTTTTGGTAAAAAGCAGCATATCGTTCTAAGCCCGTATATGGGAGATTTATTCAGTATTGATAATATTATTAATTTTCGCAACAATTTTGATTTTTTCAGCAGTCTATTTGGCAAACCAGAGATATTCATAGTCGACAAGCACACGCATTATGCAAGTACACAAATAGCACAAGAAATAGCTGTGCATAACAATGCGGCAATACATGCTATTTTTCATCATCATGCCCATTATAATGCCCTGCTTTTAGAATCACAAACACAAGGGGTAGGTGTGATTTTTGATGGTAGTGGATTAGGCGATGATGGTACTATTTGGGGTGGAGAATTTTTGCTTGGCAATTTTAAAGAGACACAACGTATTATGTCGTTTAAACCTTTTAGAATCTTAGGTGGAGAAAAGCACATTACAGATTCTAAAAGACTGGCTTTGAGCTATGCTTTGTGTAATAATATAACATCAATAATTGATTATATAGCACAGACTTATTCGCATGATGAAATGCAGACATTACAAACAATGGAAAAAATGGGAATAAATTCCCCTCTTACAAGCTCTGTTGGACGTTTGTTTGACATTGCTGGATTTATTTTGGGATTAGAAAATCTTGATTATGAGGGGCAAAGTGGAGAAATGATAGCAAGTCTAGCCGTGCCAATGAATGCAGAATTAGGCTTAGATTTACATAGCAAGAGAGATAATATACGAGATTTAGAATCTTATTCGCAATCAAACAAATACAAAGACATAGCAAATCACCATATACGTCAAGATAGCCACCATAATACAGAATCTACACAAACAAATGCACATATATATAATGCGGTAGCACATTCTACTCTATTATTCGATTGTATAGCAAGACAAGCAATCGTAACCACATATAATCCCTATCACTTTACTATACATAATGGGATTATTGATATGAGAGAATGCTTTATTGCTATGTTTGCAGATTCGCAAAAAGGGGTCAATAAATCACATATTGCATTGCGTTTTATCGATACTCTAGCCTTTTGTATTGCAGAATCTTTGCATACTATTGGGGCAGATTATGCGTTATTTGGTGGTGGTGTATTTGCAAATTTTATGCTGTGTGCAAGGCTTGAAAAATTGTTAAATGACTATGGTATTGGTAGCTTTTTTCCAAAGCTACCTTGCAATGATTATAGTATTAGTCTTGGGCAATTAGCCTTTGCTCATGCAATACAAAATTAAAGGAATAGCAAAATTAAAGGAATAGTATGAAACAGAAAATTTCTCTTATTTTACATTCTACAAGAATGTACTTTCAAAGTGGCACAATGCGTACGGTATCAGCAAGAATACAAGCACTTCATGTGCTACAGAAATGTATAAAAAAATATGAAAATGATATTTTACACGCACTCTATCTTGATTTAGGAAAATCACAAGCTGAAGGGTATATGTCAGAAATTGCTCAAGTATATGAAGAGATAAAATCTGCAAAAAAATGGGTAAAAAAATATACAAAACCAAAAAAAGTAAAAACTCCATTAAGTCATTTTGGTGGCACAAGCACAATTCATTATGAACCTTATGGCGTTGTGCTTATTATTGCTCCATGGAATTATCCTATAAGCTTGAGCCTTAGTCCAATTGTGGGTGCGATTGCCGCTGGAAACTGTGTGGTTTTAAAGCCATCCGAGTATGCTCCAAAAAGTGCAGAAATATTAGAACGTATTATCGCAGAATCTTTTGATGCAAATTGTGTGAGTGTGATATGTGGGGATAAAGATGTTGCTTCTTTGCTTTTACAGGAGAGATTTGATTACATATTTTTTACTGGCAGTGTTGCGGTAGGACATCTTATTATGCAAGAAGCTGCCAAATATCTCACTCCGATTACACTTGAGTTGGGCGGCAAGAATCCGTGTATTATAGAAGATTCTACTACCATACGCACTGCTACAAAACGTATAGTATGGGGAAAATTTCTCAATGCCGGACAAACTTGTATTGCTCCAGATATATTATTTGTTAATGCCGCAATAAAAGATGAGGTTATACAGAATCTCAAGCGTAATATAGCGGAATTGTATCTTGATAGAAGAGACCATGTGCCAAATTTACTTGATTCTTCGATTCAAAAGGAAATTATGCAATCAAAAGATTATGGTAAGATTATTTCTTTAAGACATTTTGAAAGATGTAGGAATCTTTTGCAAGATGTGAAAGAGAAAGGGGGCGAGGATACCATTATTTGTGGAGGGCTTACATGCGAGGATTCTCTCAAAATTGCTCCTACACTTCTTGATTTGGGAAAGTTAGAGGATATATTACACAACGTTGGTCAATCTAACAATGCCTCTGTGTCAAACGTGCATACTACCCCTTCTTTTTCTGATACTCACAATCAATCTGCTTTTAGTCCGCTTACATTAAAGATTTTGCAAGAAGAAATTTTTGCACCGATTATGCCTATTTTTGTTTATGATTCACTACAAGCTTGTTTGCAATTTATACAGACCTTTGAAAAACCTCTAGCCCTCTATATTTTTAGCAATGATACACAAAAACAAAATTATATTATACAAAATATATCTTTTGGGGGAGGTTGTATTAATGATTGCATTGTGCATGTTGCCAATAATCATTTACCATTTGGAGGAGTTGGGAATAGTGGCATAGGGTCATATCATGGCATACACAGTGCAAGGACTTTTTGCAGACAAAAATCCATATATTATGCACCCACATTATTTGACATACCGCTACGTTATCCTCCATTTGACAAGAAATTTCTTGGATTTAAAAGATTAAAAATTTTGCGATGGCTTTTTGGATAATGTATTGTATGATATACTGCAATGTCAAGCTGTTTTCATGTATAAGCCGCTCATATTAAAATCTAAAGGGAAGATATGGTAATAAAAATTTTGAAAAAACTCCTACAATACCCCACAATCACTCCAAAAGATCATAATATCTATGAATACATACAAGAACTGTTGCCAGATTTTAAGGCACTAATGTCACAAAAAAATGAGGTAAAAAATATATTTCTCTATAAAATTCCTAAAGGTTACGGTGAAAAAGAAGCTTTTGCAATGTTGCCACATTGTTGTTTTGCTGGGCATATTGACGTTGTCCCACCCGGTGGAGATGCAGAGATTCCAAAAACATTTTTAGAATCTCTCAACAGTACACAACATAATATCACAAAGGGTAAATGGGAATACCCGCCATTTGTGCCAATAATAGATAATGGATATCTATATGGTAGAGGTTCACAAGACATGAAAGGCGGTATTGCTTGTTTTCTTGATGCATTATCAAAATTCATACAGACAAATCAACAAAATATTATTTTTTCAATATTGCTTACGAGTGATGAAGAAGGTGATGGAATCTATGGCACGAATTATATGCTTAAAATATTACAAGATAACAATATGCTCCCTAGCTTTGCCATTGTAGCAGAGCCAACAAGCGATGTGATAGCAGGCGATACTATAAAGATTGGCAGACGAGGTTCAATCAATGGCACCATTACCATCAAAGGGGTACAAGGACATGTAGCATATCCACAAAAATGTGTAAATCCTGTGGAATTATTGGGTGCTAATCTGGGTAAGCTTGCAGGATATAATTTAGATGAAGGGGATTCATATTTTGAGCCATCAAAAATTGTTATTACGGATATAAGAGGTGGCATAGAAACAACGAATGTAACACCAGATAACCTTAAAATTATGTTTAACGTACGCAACTCTACGCTTACAACATTGGAGGATATAAGACATTATGTGGATTCAATATTGCATACTATACCTTATACGATGGTATTACATCAAAGCTCAAAAAGTTTTATTACTCAAGATTCTGACTTGATTGATATGCTTTCGCAAAGTGTTCAGCAAGAAATTCAAGTAACCCCTAAACTTAGTACAAGTGGTGGGACAAGTGATGCAAGATTTTTTAGTGAATATGGGATAAAAGTGGTGGAAATAGGAGTATGCAATGACAGAATCCATGCTATTAATGAAAGAGTGTCGTTGCGTGATATTGAATCATTAAGTAAAATTTTTTTACAATTTTTATATCGTTGTAATGATTTGCAGAAGATATTGTAGCAATGATAAGATTCTTCAAAATTGGCTAGTTCTGTTATGCAATATAAGAGACATTCATTGAGTTTAATGATAATGGATAGTATTTTAACCGCTTTTTAGTACTAAAGCAAATGGAAGTTTCTCAATACTGTACTGTCAAATTTGCAATAATATGACAAAAAATATTTGTATAAAAACGTTTGCCATAACGGTATTATAAACTGTATAAGATTTCATAGAATCATTGTGCATGTATCTCAAGCCCACGTATATCTTACCGCCCTCAGGCTAAGATTCCAAACAATCTTTAAAGATTTTTTAGACTTTAACAGTCTATTTCATTTGTAAGCATTTGTAGATTCTAAGATTCTCAAAAACATTTATAAAATCTTAGATATCCAAAATATTTTAGCTTTTGTCTTCAATATGATAGATTTAAGAATCTACAATCACATAAGAATCTTTATAATCCATATCATTGGATATAGCATCGTATAGTATATTGAAAAATATCAAAAAAATCTACATAGATATAAAAGGTCCAGTGTGATGCAAACGTGAATAACATTTTGTGAAGTTAAATGGCTAAAGAATGGTAATATTTAACATAGAGTGTGGTTTAAGGGTTAATCTATTCATTGCTATTTCATTGCTTTATGTTGGTTAGAAGTGTCTTGAGATTATGTTGTAATTCTAAGATTCTATCTTTTTTGGCATAAAAGCTATTTGAATTGGCAATAAGATAGGCACTTGATTCCATAATGATTTCATCTATTTGTAAATTATTTTGCTTCATTGTATTTCCTGTTTCTACAATATCGACAATACCATCTGCAAGATTCACCAATGGTGCTAATTCAATAGAACCATATAGCTTTATAACATCGACTGCAATGGCACGGGTAGAAAAGAAATTTTGGGTAATATTTACCATTTTAGTGGCGATTTTTATACGTGGCTTAAGATAATCTATTGGCTTTCCACATTCACTGCCAAGCACTACCTTGCATTTACCTATATTTAAATTAAGGAGGCGCACGACATCGGCATCAATCCGCTCTTCTAATACATCTAATCCCGCTACTCCCAAATCTGCTACACCATAATACACATATGTTGGAACGTCTTGATTGCGAACTAAAAGAAAAGTAAAGTCTTCTATTTCTACAATAAGTTTTCTGTCATTAAATAAAATATCCTTATGAAGTATTTTTGAAAATAAGGCTAATGTTTCATCAGATACTCTCCCTTTTGGTAAGGCTATAGTAAGCATTTTTTCTCCTTAATAAAATTAGTGTTTTCCTTGTATATCTTTTAATGCCTTTTGCATACCCTTAAAAACCAATGTGTTATCAAAAATACTGTTTTCAAAAAATTTTGCAAAGAATTTACCATCACCTCCTGTAAAATATATTTTTTTTGTTTGTGAGGTATGTTTTACCATTAGGAGTATACTTTTTAAAATGCCAAAACTTACAGCTTCTTTAGTATTCTGTGGAGGCGAATAGAGATTCACGCTTAAATCCAAATGTACATCAAGTGCAGATGAAATCTGCCTATAAAATTCTTGATATGAAGCAATACCCGGTAAAATATAACCCCCTATGTGCATATTGTCCTCCATAATATCCACAGTAATTGCACTTCCAGCATCTACAATAACACCGTGTGTAATAGCTTTGCAAGTTGCCTTTCTATCAATGCCCAATCCTTTATAGGAAGTCGGAATATCTATATATGGTTCGAGATTGATACATTTTTTATGTGAATCCAAAAGTTTTTTTTCAAAGTTTGGATTGACACTAATATAATAAATGGGAATGTCAGGTTTTTTTAATGTGATATTATTTGGATTCTCACGCCAAATCCTACCAGAATAATAAAAATGTAGAAAGGAATTACCAATATCGCATAAAATTATATTTGACATTCTTATAACCTTTAATTTCACTGATTATATCATTTGTTGGACTTTTTTTTAGGTTTTTTATTATTGAATCGTATAATATAATCTTTATTAAAATCTAGTATTTTTTTATTGATATAAAGAATGCTATTTGTATAAAATATAGTAGCTTTTTTACTAAACCATCTTTCCATACCAAATTTTAATTTAAAAACCTCATAGTGAAAATCACTAAGATGCAATTTAATTAGAAATCCTCCGCTGTTTTCAAATGTATAAAGATGCCCATCTTTGATGAGAATGCCATTGAGATTTGCATAAGGGAGTTTGATAGAATGCACTATTGATAATGTTTTATCAAATTGATAAATAATGCCATTCAGACTTAAAACATAAATGTATTCACCATCAAAGTATATATCTCTAATTTCTAAATCTTTGGTATATGATTCACCACGTATAAGAGTGTATAATCGCTTTTGTGTAGCACTTACAAGTTCATCTTTTTTAACTTTAAGATAAATAATATTATTAAGAAATTTTTCTGTATTGACAATAATATTTTTAACACTTTGTGCCTTTTGTATATCGACTGTATTGAGACGTCCATCAAGTGTTGGAAAAATGACCAATGTATCTAAAAATACGGGATTTGCAGCTGAAGAAAAGATAGCATAAATTGATTCGCCTTTTTCACGAAAAATAAAATCATGTTTCACTAAATCATAGAGAAATATTGTATTATCACCAAGTACTCCAGCAACCCATGTTTCTTTTATACTGGCACTTACCACGCAACCTTGTGTCTCTATTTCTTGTGTTTTTTCTCTATCTAATGAGATTGTGCCATTCTGATTTTTTAGTGGAATAATGCGTAATGTTTTACAACCGTTTGCAACGAGAAACTGATGGGAATCCTGATATATGAAGTTTTCTTGAGATTCTAAACTCATAAAACCTAGCTCTTCGCTTGTAGTAATAACTTGATTATTTTTGAGTTTTGCACCCTCGTTATTAGTAGCTACAATTGGTTTTTGTAATTCATTATTAAATGAGATTGTCCCTCTTATATGTTCCGGCTTAAAATTCTTTTGAGAATCACAACCCACATAAAGACAAGCAAACAATAAAAAAGGGATTGTTATAATATATAATCGACGTATTGTTGTATTATTGCGTATGTTTTTCATTCTGTTTGATTCCCTAAGTTTGTTGTTTTTTCTAAAAGTACATTGGCTTCAGCTGAACTAGGCTTAAGATGATGTGAAATATCAGAATCTTTTTGTGTTGCTACATTATCAGTTTGTGTTATACCGTAATGTCGCAACAATGTTGCAAGACGATATATATATTGATTATTATCACGAGGTTGAATGGAATCGAGCAACTCTTGTGCTTTCTTTATATCATTTTGTTGCATATAGAGATATGCAGCCTGAAAGACAGCCCTATCCCTCAATACATTTGATGGTTTGGAATCAAAATGCTCTAGCATAGAAATATCTTGTGTTAGAGTAGCATATTGATATGTTGCTAAAGCTGCAATTAAAGAATTTTGAGACTGCATGATTTCCTTAAGTATTTGAAGATTCTCTTCCTTTTTTAGTTCTAAAATACTGAAATGTTGCAATGATGTATAGCGATAAAAGTCATACAATATAGGATTTATAATATGTAGCTGTTGCTCTATTTCTTTACGTTGTTCTGCTGCAAGATTTTTATCATATAGCTTATTGATAATATTTTCGGATTCTTGTTGTTTGCGAAAATCAAGATAGTATAGAATCCCATAGTAGCTACCCAATGCAATAAGAATAGCAATGAGAATAAAAATCCAAATTTTATATTTCCTATAAAAAGATTCCAATCGAAAGGCATTGAAAAGCAAGTTTTGGTCTTTTGCAAGTTTCTCTTTAACTTCATGTAAATTATTTTGTAGGGACATGATTCACCTTGAATGAGTTGAGTATTGTATGCTTGTAGAATCTTACCAAAAGAATAATAATATTGCAATTTCTTTAATTATGTGGATAGAGAATATCGCAACATAACATTTTCTTCATTTTTGAGAGATAATCTCGTATAAGCACTAATTTTTAATTGTATATGCAAAAATTGTGTTATATCATGTAAAAATATGATGAGTCATGTAACCTTGTTTGGCAAAGCGACAAAAAATGTCTTTGAGCTGATGTAGGCTATGTATATTAGTATGACTGATTTCTATAACTTCAATGCCATGTCTCAATGTCGCTAAATCATTTTTGACACGTTGAATGTCAAATTGACAGTAAGGTTTCATGTCCATTTTTGTGATAATCACTATATCAGCACACAAAAACATTGAAGGATATTTTAATACCTTGTCATCTCCTTCTGGTATGCTTAATAACACTACATTGAGATTTGCCCCTAAATCATAGCTTGCTGGACACACAAGATTCCCAACATTTTCTATAAATATAAAATCACTTTGCATAAATCTTGTGTCTTCTTGTAAAGCAGGCAATGCTGATTCAATCATCTTGGCTTCTAAATGGCATGCCTCACCTGTTGTGATTTGTTTGGCTAAAATACCCTTATGTTCCAATCGTTCTGCATCTCTGTTGGTTTCCAAGTCCCCCTCAATAACACAGAATCTAAAATCTTCAAATTGTTTTAAAGATTCTAAAAGCGTTGTTTTGCCGCTACCCGGACTACTCATAAGATTGATAACGAATTTGTTATGTGTGTGATAAAAATGACGTAATTCGTTGGCTTTTTTATCATTTGCACTTAAAATGCGTTCATTGACAATAATAGTTTTATTCATATGCTTCCTTAACAGTAATGGTTATAATGAATTATCATGTATGGCATGACTGAATAAATGATTCGATATTTTTTGCAACTAACTGTAAAAGTCTTTCTTTTGTATCTTTATATGCCCATGCAATGTGTGGGGTAATAATGATTTTATGTGCAATGTTGGAATCCAATAACGGGTGATTTTCTATCATTGGTTCTTTTTCTAAAACATCAGTGCCAAAATAAAAATCTTGTTGATGCAATTGTTCTGCTAGGTCTCTTTCATTAACAATACCACCTCTTCCAAGATTAAGCAAAATAGCTCCTTTCTTTAATTTCTGCAGTTGCCTTTTTGTAATGAGATTATGAGTGTGGCTATTAAGTGGTGCATGGATTGAAATAATATCACTTGTGCTTAACAAAGAATCAAGACTTTTATGTGGAATCTGTGCTTGTGTATTATTGCCGCTTGTAGAGTGATAGCTTATATTGGCACCAAAACTGTGAGCTAATTTACATACTTGTTTGCCGATATTTCCAAAACCTATAATACCCCATTCTTTGCCGTATAAATCATTGATTTCTTGTCCTAAATGGCAAAAAATTTTACTTTTTGTCCATTTGCCGCTTTGCACATAATTATTATAGTATGGAAGTTGCCCCAAAAAACTTAGTGCAAGCATAAGAGTGTGTTGAGCAACTGCATATGTTGAATATCCAACCACGTTTTTGACTACCACATTCTGTGCTTTAGCAGTTTCCAAATCTACATTATTCATGCCTGTAGCAGCTATACAGATGAGTTTTAAGCAAGGCAGGGAACGTATTTGTTCGCCGTTTAATAACACCTTATTTGTAATGACAATATCAGCTTCTTGACATCTCGACACAACATCTTGTGCATTGGTAATTGGATATGATACAAAATCACCAAATTTTTCAAAAATTTTAGAATCAAAACTTCCTAAAGTTAAAGCATCAAGCATAATAATTTTCATGATATTCCTTAAAATATAAATTATCAAATTCTAACAGACTTTGTAAAATTTAAGCAAGATTATTAGTAAAAATACAAGATTTATTATTAGCTTATGTGTAATTTTGAGAATTATAAAACGCTGTTTTTGGTTCAACTATTTTGCCGTATTATTGCAATCTTTGTGGCAATAATCCGTAATGCTTAAGAATAGTAGCATTGTAATGAGCAGCTACCTTTAATTCTTTTCGTGCTTGCTTGTAGTTTGGAAAATATGTTGCTACTTCCATCCAGAATCTTGGAGAATGATTGCGATGACGGATATGAGATAACTCATGAGTGATTAAATAACGCAATAATTCTTCTGTGTTGAGGATATTGCGATAATCTATTTTTATACTATCTCCTTTGCATTGTCCAAGATACCCTTTAACATAACTGATACTAAGCTTTGAATAATGTAGTCCCATATTACCGGCAATTTCATCAAGCAGAAGAATACATTTATCATAGAGTATTGTAGAAAGATATTCGATACTTAAAGAGTTTATATCATAGGTGTGGTTGAAAATTACTAACGTATTGGGGTGGTTGCGTATATAATGAAATACTTGTTGCTGTGTCGTTTGTTGTTTATCATATTGTTTTTTTATAATATTTTGTATTTTTTTACTATTTCTATTGATATATGTTTGCACAAAGTCTAGTTTGTTTTTAGCATGTAGAGGAAAGCCGAAAATTAAATGTCCATTGACATTATATTTGAGAAAATAATTTTTAATTCTTTTATTGGATACAATCTCAAATTTAAAGCCCAAAAACTCTTGCAAAAATAATCCTTTTTTGGCTAAAATATGGGAAAATAATATCACATTATGTTAAAGGTGTCAAATGCAAGTTTTATTGATTAAAGATGTTCCTAATGTGGGGAAAGCAGGTGAAATTAAAGAAGTTAAAGATGGCTATGGACAGAATTTTTTAATCGCAAAAGGTTTAGCAAAATCAGCAACAAATGAGGTAATAAAAAAATATCAAGCAGAACAAAAGAAAAAAGCTGAATTAGAAGCCCTAGAAATTGCAGAAGCAAAACAAATGCAACAGGCAATAGCACAAATTGAATTAAAAATTTTCAAAAAAATAGGAGCAAATAAACATTTATTTGGCTCACTCACAAAAGATGAAATTGCTAGTGAACTTGAAAAGCAATATCGCATTAATATTGATAAAAAAGCATTTGAGATTCCACAAATAAAAACTTTAGGTACATTTGAGGCGACTATCAAATTGGGGCATGGCTTACACACCACTTTAAAATTACAGGTAGTTTCACAAGATTCATGATGTATTATTATAACCGTAGTATTACAGTTGAAATACACAAAAGATTCCGATAGCTACTCGTTAAGGTAACATTAAGAGACACCGATAAGCCATTGTAAGCTGTTGTAAGTTAAACAGTGTAAATAATTGTGATATGCTAGATTCTAAACATATCTTACCTCTTACATAAAAATCCAATAGAAGTCCAATGAAACTTATGAATTGTATAAAATAAAAGCTTTTAATTATATTTTTATGAAACATATTTTTTAAAACAGATTGCATCAAATATTTTTATTTTGTATGTTCTTATTGTATTGTAGAAATTTAATAGTATGTATATACTAATTATTCTTATGAATGTTGCTGCAATTCGATATTTTTATCTTATTTTATCCATACTTTATCGTGTATCATAATATTATTTGTGTTATAATATTGCATTTTTTGATAATGAGGTGTAAGTTGCAAAGATTATTCCTATTACATATTTGTGTGATATTTTTATTAAATCATAGTTTAGCTAATGAACCAGTGGAAGTAATTCGTATAGGTCCTGATACTCCAAGTGGTGGCATTAGCACTACTGTTACACAACACAATAAAAAGAGCTGGGATACTTTAGATGAATTAAGTGTTGATGAAATAAGGGGTGTGCAAGATACAACACAAACCACTAATGAAAAACTCTTGGAATCAAAGAGCAGACAAACCGCTTATCAAATTGATAATACATTCAAAGAAATGCTTACTAAATGTGTGAGTGGTGATAAAAAATTGTGTTCTCAAGCTCTTGCCTTTGCAGACAAAAATTCTACTCAATGCAATTTAAATAGCACCGAAGTATGTCGTGCATATGCACAAATATTTCTTATCCACAATCAAAGACAAAAGGCATTAAATGCAAGACAAATCGCATGCAATGGTGGCAATGCAACCGCTTGTTTTGAAGCATGGAATCTCTATGAGACAGGCAAGGGAATCAAAAAGAATCCTAAACAAGGTTTTGCTTTACTTACACGTTCATGTGATTTTAAAAATGCTCAAGCTTGCTACCAACTTGCAGGATATTATCGCACAGGAGTCGGAGCAGAATTAAATCTCAAAAAAGCTAAAGAATTATATAGTAAGTCTTGCGATTTAGGTAATTCTGATGCTTGTGATGCTTATAATGAATTTTTGTAATCTTAGAGATTATCTTAGGAAGCTACTATCAAGTCTTTTGTGATAACACTTTTTTATTATTTTTATAGCTTTATTTATGATGCAATATTTTTATAAACAGCAATATGATTTCTGTCCTATCACACTTACCATAATTTTTTAGTCTTATGGTAGTCATGAACATCTTATACTTGTTATAATTTCTATGAATATTTTTGACTTTACGTTATTCAAAATATGCAAAAATCCTATTTTGTAGGCGTTTGTGTCGATGTTAGATAGATTGATAGTCAAAACAATGGACATTATCAAAGTATGCTTGGATACATTTGATTAGAGGAATCATAAAGTTATAAAGGCAGAATGTAGGACAAAAGAAATGTAGAGTATAAAAGTAAAGTATTAGGTATCAGCCATCTGCTTTCATTTAAATCTCACGGTATTCATAAACCATAGATAAGATTCTAAAATTTATCTTGTAAAATAGCTGTACCGATACCCCTATTAGTTAAAAATTCAAGCAATAAACAATGTTGTATACGTCCATCAATAATATGCACACGCGAGACACCATTTGTAATGGCTTTTATGCAGCTATGTAGTTTTGGAATCATACCACCACTAATTTTTCCTTGTTCAATAAGCTCATTTGCCTTAGAAATAGATAATTCTGAAATTAAAGAATCTTTATCATAGTAATCTTCATAAACACCTTCAATATCACTTAAGAACACTAACTTTTCTGCTTGTAATTCCTCTGCTAATGCTTGAGCTGCATCGTCGGCATTAATGTTATAATCTTCGTATCTGTCATTTATACCAATAGGACAAATAATAGGGATACAATCACTTAATAATACTGATTTGATTAAGGTAGAATCAACTTTGATAATGCTACCAACATAGCCAAGATTCTCCTTATCTTTTGGTTTTACTTGCAGCATATTGCCATCTTTACCACTTAATCCAACCGAACGTACTCCAAAAGACCCTAGTAGTCCAACAAGCTCTTTGTTAATTTTATTAAGCACCATTTCAACTATTTCCATAGTTTCAAGATTAGTAACTCGTAAGCCATTTTTAAATTCTCTTTGAATCCCAACAATCTGCAACCATTTGTCAATTTCTTTTCCTCCACCATGTACAATGATAGGCTTAAAACCAATAGACTGCAAAAGAGCAATATCACGCATAAGGCTTTTTTTGAGATTTTTGTCAAGCATGGCACTACCACCATATTTTATAACGATAATTTTTCCCCTAAATTGCTGGATATAAGGTAAAGATTCAATAAGAATTTTTGCTTTATCTTGCCATAATTTCATGTCCATACTATTTCCCATATTCTACATTATGCAAAAGTTTCTAGAATTTCATAGGCAGTATTTCGTTTTGCTGGAATCTCTCCTATGTCTTTTATGAGTGCAATCATCTCATTTTGATTCATAGAGTTTGTTGCACCCGCTGATGCAACGACATTTTCTTCCATCATAGTACTACCCAAATCATTTGCACCAAATAAAAGAGCTAATTGTCCCACATGGCTTCCTTGTGTTACCCAGCTACTTTGTATATTCCGTATATTGTCGAGATATAACCTACTGCATGCAAGCAATCGTAAATAGCGATTAGAGCTTGCCTTTTGGATATGGGGATATTCCACTTTTAATGGTGTATTATTTGGTTGAAAACTCCAAAGTATAAAAGCTCGAAATCCACCTGTCTCATCTTGTAAATCTCGTACACGTCTCCAATGTTCTACTATATCATTGTCATCTTCAAGAGAGCCAAACATCATGGTAGCTGTGCTTTTCATACCAATTTTATGAGCTTCTCTATGCACTGTTATCCACTCATCAGAATCTAATTTCTTTGGTGCTATTTTATCTCGCACAGAATCACTTAAAATCTCCGCCCCAGCACCAGGTATTGACGAAAGTCCAGCTTTTTGTAGTCGTAACAACACCTCTGTGATACTAAGCTTTGATATTTTAGCGATATAATGTATTTCTATAGCAGAAAATCCATGTATAGTGATAGTTGGATATTTTTCTGCAATATGTTGGACAAGATTTTCATAATAATCGATTTTAAGTTTAGGATGCACTCCCCCTTGAAAGAGGATTTGTGTCCCACCAATAGCAAGCAACTCTTCTATTTTAGAATCTATTTCTTCAAAGCTTAAAATATATTCTCCATCTTGCCCAAGATTTCTTTTAAAAGCACAAAATTTACAATCAACCCAACAAATATTAGTATAATTGATATTCCTATCCACGATAAATGATGTGATATTGTCGGGGTGCATGCTCTTTTTACGTTCATTTGCCATTTTACCAAGCTCTTTTAACGTCGCATACTGCATTAAATCTAAGATTTCAGAATCTGTATATCGTTTCATTAATGTATCCTTAATGTATCTAAACATATAAACACAAGGGATTATAATATATTTTTATTAAAATCTTTATTAAAAGATTCTGAAGTAGTCAGAACTTTTTATTCCGTATTGCATTAGTAATTTTTACACAGATTCTTAAGTATAGAATCATAATTCAATATTGCTTAAGTTTAAATACGATATAATACACTCCTTTATTAATATACATAAATCGTATGTGAGAATCTAAGATAAATTTCTCTTTATGGGGTGTTAGCTCAGTTGGGAGAGTGCAACGCTGGCAGCGTTGAGGTCAGGGGTTCGACCCCCCTACACTCCACCATAACTACTTTCCTTTTATTTCCTTTCATTTTCAAATATCACATAAATAACGCTATTTTAAGCCTTTTTATTTTTATTTGGCTATCATTTGTTTTCACTTGTTTTCTTTTAATTGTGGAACTTTTAAGGAAACTCTTTTCTACCTACATAGAATCTATTTAAGCAATGAGTCGAGTAGCTAGAAAAATCCTTTTTGATAAAGATATACGAGCACTTGAGCTTAATTTCTATGTCGTTGTTACCCTTAAAAAGAGTCTCATCAAGCCCAGCGACGAAGTATTAGAAAATAATAACTTTGTTGGAATCTTGTGATAACAAAATCTCCATTGGCTACTTTGCCCCCCCCCCCCTTTTTTTAGCACAATGAGAATATCTCCTCTTTTGCATAAGGCTCATTAGCAGAATCAGTAAGCTTTATAAAATGATAGTCTGCCTTTGTATCTAATCCAAAAAGTAGAGTAAGCACCCGAAGTTTTAGTTTCATCTTTTGCTTCATAAGCTTATTGTCAATATAACTTGCCATATTCTCATATACAAAGAATCCTATATCATCAAAATCCCCTGTTTGCACCATATCAGTGAGTGTTATTTCGTATTTTTTGAGGAGAATCTTAAAAGAAGACATCTTATAAGCAGTCCATGATGATTGATTGTATGCAACAACTCAAAAATAAACTTACTACACAAGACTTAAACTTGGAGAACAAACAAGATACAATTAAAACAAGTGCAAGATACAATTAAAACAAGTGTAGGTAAAAAAACAAGAATAACTATAACGATAATGAAAATGAAAAATTTCATTCTGCTATTTTAATAAGGCTTTTAGTATTGAAGATGGCTTTGTAACGCATAATAAATTTAAATCCTAAAATCACAAAAGATTAATATATTACAACATTCTACGACTGCCTATTTTTATATTTTTCCAAAGCTTTGATAGTTAAATTTTCAAATAAAATTTTATCTTCTTTGATATTACTCTGAATAACAATTCGAAGATATTTTATAAAATGAACATTGGGGATATCTTCTTATAAAACCATCTTCTTTATCAAAAATGTGTGCTTTCTCTTTAGTTAAAATCTCCTCTAAGTTTTCAATAATAACTCCATTTTCTTCATTATCTATCATTATTTTCTCCCTATTGCAATGTATTCTATAATTTTTATTTGTGAAATCAAATCAAGAATTTGAGAAGTCTCTGAAGTACCATTAGTTAATTCAAAATCAAAATATAATTTTCATTACTATTAAAAATCACACTATAGCTACCATTATTTTAACTGTCCTTCAAGAACTTATACCAAGCTCACTCACCATTATATGTTTTGTGCAGGAAATTTAATATTAAGAGAATTTTCACAATCATTTACTCTTCTTACAAGATAGCGAATCATATATTTTGAATATTCTTTAGGATTATTTAAAAATAGTCTTGCATCTATTACTAAAATTCTGCCATTAATTTTGCTATGAAAAAAGTCTTATTTAGAAAGTTTAAAAAATTATTCTAAATATTTTTTAATCAGAAATTCTTTATTTTTATCCAAATCATCTTTCAGAAATTCATCACTGCTTGATGGAATAAAAAATTTTTCTTGGGAAAAATAATTCCTTTCTGTATCAGTAAAGCCCGGTTTTTTAGAAACATATAAAGAAAAATTAAGTGCGAGTTATCACTCAGGGGATATTCTATGTTAGAATAATTGATAAAGCTGCTTTTCCCAGCACCATCTTCGCCTATAATGAGGATTAGGGGTATTTTTTTGAACCTTATCGTCTTTTTCCAAGTCATCTTAGCATCTTACAAAGAAATAAAAAGTTTCTTTTAGCCCTAGGACACAAACTATCAGTTTCTTTTTTAAGGCTTTCCATTTTGCTCTTTTTTCACTTTTGCGTGAAATGAAAAAATAATAATTGGCTTAAGAAAGAAAAATAACAAAATAACAAGCCATAATATCAATATAATTCCAAATCTCAAATAGGGATTCCCAAAAACATACATATGATTAAAGGATATTGAAAATCCCAAAACCAAAATAATATACTTAAAACAACGAAGAACATAAACAATAGCAGAATACCAAATAGCTTGGACTTCAAAAAATTAAGCAACTTTTTAAATATTTGATATTATTTCTGCTCGAAGTGTTTTTGATTGATATTTCTTAAAATATTGTAAATATTTTATTATAAATTTATCTTTTATGTCAGAATCCACAGAATATATAGAAAAATAAATATAATCGCAAAAAAAGAGTTAAGGACAAAATGGCACAACCAATTTATATAAAATTGAGGGTTCTACTCAAGAACTCGTTTCAAGTGAGGCTTCCACAAAGACAAGTATTAGCAATCGCTATCAAGGAGAGCACGAATATGAGATTATGGCACAAGAAATTGCTCATATTGTAACTGTTCCAACAAACCCACAAAGTGGGCAGCCGTCAGGGCAAAGAGTGCATAAACCGTTTTCTTTCTACTTATTCTCTCAATAAGGCTATTACTTTGTCTATAATGCACTCACGAGCGGAGAAAAATTGACAAGCGTAGAGATACATTTGGTTTGGGACTTCTACAAATGAGAGACAAGAGCATTATTTCACAACAAGATTAGAGGATGCTACTATTACAGACATTACTCTTGTAACGCCTAATGTACAAGAACAAGACAATAGTGATAAGACAGAGTTATGCAAGGTTTCTCTTAATCATAGAAAAGTAGTTTGAGAACACATTGCTACTGGGACAAGCGGGAGTGATGACTGGAAAGAAGCTAGGGCTTAGCATTCTTTGCATAATGCTTTGTGTATAGACAGGTTCTGCTTATGGAATTAAATCATGAGATTTTATAATTTTTTGGAATCTAGAATCTATAAATACGTCATATTGAGGGTGCAACCCGAAATATCTAAAGTATAGATTCTACAATACAGAATCTAAATTCTTTTTAGATTCTTGAATTTTAGATGTTTCGGATACTGTATATCCACATTTGAAATCAAAGTCATTTCATGTTTGAAATCAAAGTGTAGTCATTTTTATTCTATTTAGCAAGAATAAGACTTTGATTTTAAACA
>CASFZH010000042.1 GCA_949299115.1 uncultured Helicobacter sp.
TTATCTATTGTGGATTTAAAATCTTGTTGTATTTGTGTTTCTTTAGCCATTTGTAGTGTAAGAGTAATTTTTTGACTTGGAATAGATTCTATGCCTAATATAGATATAACTGCTTGCTTTACATTCTACAATATCTATCCCTTATAATTATTATAAACGTGATAATACTGACAATTTATGTGCTTCTAAAGACTCTGTATGTGCTAAAGTAGCACATGGATAAGCAAGTTGTTTTAATCCTTGTTTAGAAAAAGCAATCAGAGAGCTTTTAGTACAAAAATGCTCAACATTGAGTGGAGAAAAGAATCTTGCACTACCACCAGTTGGCAACGTATGGTTTGGTCCTGCAAGATAATCTCCAATAGCTTCAGGAGTATAATGTCCTAAAAAAATTGCACCAGCAGCTTTAATGTGGGGCAACAATAAAAAAGGATCTTGAGTTAGAATCTCTAAATGTTCTGGAGCAATTTCATTCATTAATTCAACAGCTTGATTAAGATTTTCAACCACAATAATCATTCCTCGGTTATTAATACTTTTTTCTGCAATATCACGTCTTTGAATATTAACTATTTTATTATCAATTTCTTTTGCAACCTCATAAGCAAGCTTTTCGCTATCTGTAATCATAATAGAACTTGCCATTTCATCGTGTTCAGCTTGAGATAACATGTCAATAGCTAAAAACTCAACATTTGCACTGTTATCAGCTATAATACCAATTTCACTAGGTCCTGCTATCATATCGACATTAACTTCACCAAAAACAAGTTTTTTAGCAGTGGCTACATAAATATTTCCTGGTCCAGTAATAACATCAACTTTTTTAAAGAGATTTTTTTTATTTTCTTTATTAAGAGAATCTTTGTTCCAATAATTTTCTCCTATACCATACGCTAACATACCAATAGCACCAACTCCACCTATTTTATACCCTTCTGTAATACCACAAAAATACATCGCTGCCAATACCAATTCATTGATATGGTTATGTGGTGTAGGCGTCGTCATAATAATATCCTTAACTCCAGCTACTTTCGCAGGAATAACATTCATAAGTAGAGAACTAGGATAAAAGGCTTTTCCTCCCGGAATATAAACTCCCGCTCGTTGTACAGGTAGCACATTTTGTCCAAGTATATTGTTATATGAATCATAATGTAAAAAACCTTTTGGTTTTGTCATAGCATGAAAATCGTAGATTCTATCATAAGCAATTTTTAAGACTTCTTTGAGATTAGAATCGAGCTTTTTATATGCATTCTCTGCTAGATTCCAATCTATTTTCAATTCATTAAAATCTTGTGGATTCCAATTATCATATTGTCTCACAAGCTCCAATAATACTTCTTTTCCCCGATTCTTTATATCCTGCAGTGTTGCTAAAACTTGTGGAATAATATTATTCATATCCATATTTCCACGTCGTAATAATATATTAAATTCTTTTTCAAAATTTATATCTTGAATAGTTAAAATCTTAATCATCAGCAACCCTCTCGCATATTTTATGAAACCATTATAACAAACAATTCATAAATAATTAAAACTCTTATATATAATCTTTATGAAACTCTGATAGAATATAACTCTGATACAGTAATTTTGGTATTTTTAAGGATAATGATGAGTAATAGTTATCACAATATTGCTTTTAAAGAAATTACATTACAAGACAAAATGATAATTTCCACTTTTCTACAACAGGAAAATTTTATGATTTCTGATATTGCATTTGGTAATCTTTTTATTTGGAGATTAGCTAGAAAAATTGAATTCGCTATCATAGAAAATTGTCTTGTCATCAAAACAACATATCCGAATCAAAAACCCTTTGTTTTCTTTCCTATAGGTATGGGTGATAAAATAAGATGTATAAAAATCTTGCAACAATATTTTTATGCTCAAAATATGCCTTTGGAATTTCACTCTTTAGAAAAAAACAATTTAAACACTCTCATTCATATTTTCGGTAACAATATACATTATAATCTTAATCGTGATAGGAGTGATTATATTTATAATACAACAAATCTAATACATTTATCAGGCAGAAAATATCATAAAAAGAAAAATCACCTTAATAGGTTCTTTCAAGAATATAATGGCTTTACTTTTGAAAAAATAACAGAATCCAATATACACGAATTACAAACTATATGGCAGCAATGGGATAATGCTGGAGATGATATTGGACTGCAAAATGAATCAAAAGGGATAATGAGTGCGCTTCAGCACTATAATGATTTAGATTTTATGGGTGGATTATTACGATTTGATTCTAACATTATTGCATTTAGTTTCGGTGAGGTTATATCGCCGAAACTTTGTGTTATTCATATTGAAAAAGCAAATACAGCATATCGTGGTGCCTATCAAGCCATGAATCAGCAACTTTTATCTCACTGCTTTTATGAAGTAAAATATGTAAACAGAGAAGAAGATTTGGGTATTGAAGGGTTAAGAAAAGCAAAACTATCATATCACCCCGATATTTTATTAGAAAAATATGAAGCAATTATAGAATACAAGATATTATAATGTATTATTTTTATATTACACAAGATTACATATTATAGGAAAAATATGATTATTTGTGCTGGAGATACCGAATCTTTTCCGTTTGCAAAAAGTATTGGGATAGGAATGCATGATAGCATAATTAACCTCACAAAAGTTTGTCTACATTGCATACCAAAACGTATTATTTTTATTGGCAGTGCAGGAAGTTATGATAATGAGATTGAAATTGGAACAATATTATATAGCTTCTGTGCGACACAAATAGAATTATCATTTTTAGAAAATAATTCTTATACACCTATAAACAATGTCATAAAAATAGAAAGCTTTAATAATGTTTCATGTGAAACATTATTACAAAACAATAGCGCAAATATACAACAAGTCAACGTAAATTCCAGTAATTATATTACAAATACTTCTCGATTCAACAACATGATGTTGCATGCTGGGATAAAATTAGAAAATATGGAATTTTTTAGCATACTGAAAGTTACACAACATTTTCAAATTCCGTGTATTGGCTTTTTTTGTGTAAGTAATTATGTTGGAGAAAATGCACATCAAGAATTTCTCACAAATCACAATTTTGTGAAACAAAAACTTACTGATTTTATAACTCATCACACAAAATTCTTTGAAAAGCTACATTAAAGACAAAATTTATATCCAACTCCCCAAACAGATTGTATATATTTTGGTTCTTTAGCAGAATCTCCAAGCTTATTACGTAAATTTCTAATATGTGTATCAATACTTCTTAATCCGGTATCTTCGTGAATGGCATTAATAGTATGAGCAATTCTATCTCGACTAATTGGCTGCAAACGATTTTCTATTAGAAAAAGTAGGATATCAAATTCAGTATTTGTAAGTTCAAGATTCTGATTGTGAAGTTTAGCAATTCTTCTTTTTGCATCAACATTGAGAAATCCGAATACCATCTCTCTAGGTTCAATACGTCTCAACAATGCTCTAATACGTGCCATTAATTCTCTTAAGTCATAAGGTTTTGTTATATAATCATCTGCCCCTTCTTCAAAATACCGAATCTTGCATGAAACATCATTATTCACAGATGAAACGATGAGAGGTATTTTAGTAATTTGTCGTATCTTTTGACACAATTCAAAATTATCACTTTCAGATAATGGTAAATCTAAGACAATTAAATCAATACCGCCCTGCAAAACACGTTGTAAAATATCAGCAAGAGATGTAAACAAAATAACATTAAAATTGGCTTGACTCAGGTGATTATACAACAATTCTTGTATCTCTAAATCATCGGTAGTTATCAGAATCCTAGCCATTTTTTTACCTTCCTAATAAACTATATTTTCTTTAAATTATAAAAAAATCTTTATTGAACAAAATAATAATTGAGTACTATACAATCGATTATTATAGTATTTTTACATACCAAAAGTCCATAAAAACATAAAACATTCAAAAAAAATCAATAAAACTTAACACTTTTATGCTCATTAAAAACTCTTTCAGAATTATCCCATTATGAATTACAAAAAAATCTTACTACAATAAAAGATTTATTTATAGATACATAACAACACACTCTAATCACAAAAATAAAAGCAAACAAAAAGCTTATATTTTTGAATAATATCCATATAGATTTTATGTATCCAGAATTAATTAACATAATAATTTTCAAATATTTTAAAAAACCTCTGCATTTTCTCTATGCTCTTTTCTCCTTTCTGTATCTCAAAACCAGAACATACATCTATAATCATTGGTTGTAATGATAAAATTTCATACAAATTATCCACATCAATACCACCAGCTAACCATAGATTCTGATAAAAAGCAGGATTTTTTTGCAAAAAACTTTTTAACATTGCAATATCTATTTTTTCTCCACTACCACCACTTTTGTCCCATAATATAAAATGTGTCAGCAATTCTTTGTAATCTTTCTGCTCTTCACAAGATATTTGAGATATGTCACAAGAAGAATAGAAGGGGAACATATTTTGATGAAAACCCAATTCTTTCGCATTACAATGAGATAAATTAAAATCTCCATACCACAGATCTTCACTTTGACCAAGACATCTTTCTAAATTTTGTCCATAAAAACAAATTGGCATATCATGTAACTGCAAACAATCTAGCAAATCATTTTTTAATAGTTTTAACCCAATCGGCAAACATTCTTGCGTTACAACACCAACACATAGAGGCATAGCATCGCCTTTAGATTCCCTTATGATAGTGCGAGCTTGCACCAAAAAATCTTCCTTTACATAACGTGGGCTTTTATCTGTTAATATAAAACCCAACATATCTGCTTGACACATTGCAGCCTGTAAAAAATATATATTGTTAATTCCACATACTTTTACAAGAGGTTTTATTTTGTTTATTTGAGCAGGTTTCAATGTTATATTGTTATCATACAATTTCTTTGCTAGCAGATAATATATATGCTTTGATGATGTTCCCTGTATAAAAGCATCCTTTATATACATAAGTGCTTGGGAATCTTTATCATAATTTTGTGAGACGGTATCACTAGAATGTTTATTAGATAGAGACACAATACTTCTTTGATTTCTTACTTTTTCGCTTTTTTGTTTTTGTTTAAGTGTAGAATCTCTATGCAAATTAGACTCTATTGAATCAAAACTATGCACCAAAAAACTACCACACAATATTCCTTGAAATCCACTATTTCCAGCTATAAATGAATCATAACAAGTTTTGATACCAGACTCAAAAATAATAGGTATATACGATGGGATTTTTGCACGTAACTTAATTGCATTCATTTTATTAATCTCAAAAGTTTTTAAATCTCTACAATTTATACCGATAATTGCCTTATCTAAAGAATCAATTTGAGAAATAAGATTCCATTCTTCTATATTGTGGATTTCAATAAAAGGTGTAAGATTATAAGACAAAACTTCATTATATATATCCTGAAACTTTTGAAATTGATTATCAAATATCGCCATAATAAGCAATACCATATCAGCCCCAAAAAGATAACTAATTGCTATTTCTTCTTTCATAATAATAAAATCTTTACGTAATATACAAGCAGAAGGAAAGGTGCGTTTTATATTTAATAAATCCAATAATGACCCCTTAAAATAGTCTTCTTCGCATAATACCGAAATAGCATCTGCACCTTGCTTGAGATACATCTCAACAAGCCCTAAAGGATTAGTAATATCGCTGATTCGCCCTTGCGTTGGACTGGCTCTTTTTACTTCTGCTATAATCAAACTTGCATTTTTATTATCTAAAATTTTTGGTTTAACAATAGGAAATATTCTATGATTTGGGACTGTATAGCCAAACGAAACCCCAACTCTTTGTATTTTTTGATATTTTTTTTGACATATATCATCTAAGATTTTGATGGAACTAAAATTTGATTTCATATAATTTCCTTAAAAATTAGAGATTCTAACATATTTTTCATTCTAACAAATATCATTAGAATCTAAAATTATAAAAAATCACAATGTCTATTTTACACTAAAGGTTTCCACGTTAAAATAATCTGCATACGTTGTATTTGGCCATCCATTTGGATCTTGTCCGGGATTTGACCAATCACCATGTCCTCCATAAAATGAATAAAAGGTTTCTTTATCAACAACTACATGTTTTGCTCCCATTAATTTCTGTCCTTCTACATATCCTACCATTCTTTGCCATTTAAAAGCCTTATCTATAAAAGCAGTAAGAATAAAACAGGCATATAATATACATATAATTCCTAAAATATAGGTAATGTATTTTGCTATATTAAATTTAAGAGTAATATAATAAAAAAGTGTTATCAACATAGCCATACGTATGATATTATAATGTAATTGTGCTCTCCCAGAAAGAGCCTCAATTTGTATTAATATCCCAATATATAACATATAAATAAAAAATAAACAACCTATAATAAAAAATACTTTTGATTCTAAGATTTCTTGCCTTTTATAGAAAAATAAACTTCCATAGAAACAACCCATAACACTTAGAAATAAAAAGATAAGATTATTTAGCTCTTTTATTGCAAAAATCATTACTATACATAAAATAGCAATAATTATCTTATTTTTATATTTTTGCTTTACAAGCCAAATACACCACACAAAACTTGTAATTAAACAAAAGAATAACGAATATGATTTATAAATGTTATTAATGTGAATAACTTTTTGCCATAGAGTCATTTCCCATAATTGCTTAAAACTATATGTAGCACCATTTTCGATGGACATTTTTAAACGATTAGCACTACCAGGGCTCACAAAAAGCACTATCCAACCTATCGTAAAACCCACTATGCCATAATAATACCATGCAGGTAATTTTATTTTCGCATAAAAAGCATAAATACAACTAACACAAAGCAAGATAATCAATACTATTCCAAATTCACTAGACCATCCTGCAAAAATACCAAGTATAAACATACCCAAACACATAGTGATACGAGTATTATATGGTTTCTTATATTTTTTTAGGTAATTATCCCAAAATAAACGATAAGGAATAAGCCATGATAAAATGAGACAATATGCCCACAAATAATTAAAACTACCAGCAGTCCAAAGAAAAATTGAGCCAAATGTTGTATGATACATAATCACAAAAAGAATCAGAAGAAAAACACCATTATCAAAATATGTTTGTCTTGGTAATCTTGCTAAAAATAACATAAAAATACTAAAGATAAGATATGTCCCAAGCAATGCATTAATAAAGGGAAAAAATAAAGTTGTTCCCAAATAACTACCAAAGGATACCCTTAAAAGCTCACCAAATCTCCCATTCCAATCCATATAAGATCTGTATGCTCCCTCAAATCCCCTAAATCCATATCCCAAATCATCACTTTGTATTGGAAATATAAAATTAAGAAAGAGAAGAAAACTATAAATAATCAAAAAATAGTAGAAAGTGGGGGGGGGGGGACAAACCTCGATATAGATAACATAATCTAACTCCTTGATTCCAATTAAAACAAGTATTATATCAAATTACTGAAAACTTCATTATTTTGCATGTTTTCTATGATAGAGCTTACGACATAAAATTTGTGAGGGATTACAAGTGATAACATAAGAAGAATTTGGTGTGGGTTTAAGTGTTAAACGTAATTGTTTATTACGAATTCGTAGGGTAAAAACATTATTTTTTAATACTAGTGAAAAAAAATTATTATGTATCTGTGCATGTTCTAAAAGCTGTTTTATACTATCATCAAGATTGCTCTTTTGTAAAAAAGCGATATAAACAATCTCATTAATCTTTTGTTGCAACATTTGGATATGTGTACTTGCCTGTCTTATAGCTATAGCCTCCTGTATATATGGTTTTACAATAAAAAGTGCTACGATAGACAAAATTAATATACACAATAATACTTCAAAAATAGAAAATGATTGTGAAACACAACGGTATCTCTGATGAAAGATTCTAAAATATATTGAGAACATTCTTTATATATTAAGAATATAGTTTAAATATCGAGATTTTTTACATCTCTAGCATGTTTCTGTATATACTGTCGACGTGGTTCTACCTCATCCCCCATAAAAATATTAAACATTTCATCTGCTTTCTCATCATTATCGATTTTTACTTGAATTAAAGTGCGATTCTGCGGAGACATGGTTGTTTCCCATAATTGTTCTTTATTCATTTCACCAAGCCCCTTATAACGTTGTATATAAGCACCTTTTTTTGCTGATTCTTCTATTTCTTGCAAACACACTATAATATCTCTACCCTCCAAAAAATCTAATTGTCGTTCCATGATTCCAGCGTATATTTTTTTACATTCTTTGAATATCGTATCATGAAACAAATTCTTGGTAATTCGTATTTCCGATAAACCAAGATTAGTCTGTATATTCAAAGTAATACATAAATCCTCGACACTTCTTTTCAAAATATTATATTGCTTGTGTTTCAAATATTCTTCTATCTTGAGAATCAAAACAGTAAAATCATGTGCATCTAAATCATTTTCAATTAAAAAGCGTAAAACATATTGTACCGGAAATCTACGTTCTAACTCTTGTATCAATAACCGATAATGTGCTATTGTCTTTAGAATCTGTAAAAGCTCATTATCTCCAATACCCTTAAAAG
Organism: uncultured Helicobacter sp.; assembly: GCA_949299115.1. Classification (GTDB taxonomy): domain Bacteria; phylum Campylobacterota; class Campylobacteria; order Campylobacterales; family Helicobacteraceae; genus Helicobacter_A. The sequence goes on from CASFZH010000042.1 coordinate 8,659, forward strand.
AAAAATTTTGTATGCCATTTTCAATTAAAAATTCACTTAAAGCTTTATCGTCCTTTAAATAAAATTTATTTTTATTTTTCTTAAAACAATACAACGGTGGTTGTGCAATATAAATATACCCATGTTGCACTAACGGTTTAAAATACCTATAGAAAAATGTCATAAGCAACGTTTGTATATGACTACCATCAACATCAGCATCTGTCATGATAATGATTTTATGATAACGTAGCTTTTCTAGATTAAATTCATCGCCTATACCACAGCCAAAGGCAGTAATCATATTTTTTATCTCTTCGCTTTTTAGAATCATATCAAGCCTTGACTTTTCAACATTAAGAATCTTACCTCGTAATGGCAAAATAGCTTGATATTTTCTGTCTCTTCCCTGTTTTGCAGATCCTCCTGCAGAATCTCCCTCTACAAGATAGATTTCTGAAATGCTTGGATCTTTACTTTGACAATCTGCGAATTTACCCGGCAAAGTCGACACAGATAATTTCGTATCTTTTCTAGTTAAATCTCTAGCTTTCTTTGCTGCTTCTCTCCCTCTAGCTGCTACAAGCACCTTTTGCATAATAAGTTTTGCTTGAGCTGGATTTTCCTCAAAAAACTTACTTATTTTTTCATACGTAAGTTTTTGCACTATGCTTTTTACAAAAGAACTTCCTAATTTGCCTTTTGTTTGCCCTTCAAATTGCGGCTCCATAATTTTCGTAGCAACAATTGCTACCAATCCTTCTCTTGCATCATCTCCTAAGACTTTTACATCTTTTTCTCTAGTACTAGCATGAGAATCTATATAGTTTAATATCGCTCGACTTAATCCAGCCCTAAAACCTGCTTCATGTGTTCCCCCGTCTGGAGTTCGAATATTATTAACAAAGCTTAACAACTTTTCATCATAACCTTCATTATATGCTAAAGCTATTTCTATTTCAGCATCATTTTCAATGGCATCAAATGTTATGATTTGGGAAATTAATGTTTTCTTATTTATATCTTGAATAAATTGTTTTAATCCTCCTTCAAAGAAAAAAACTTCATTTGTGTTATCTCGTTCATCTTTGAAATAAATTGTGATTCCATGTGTCAGATATGCCATCTCTTTGAAACGTCTAATAAGAATGCTAGAGTCAAATTCTGTAACTTCCATGATTTCAGGGTCTGGGATAAATTCAATAGTAGTACCATTCTTTTTTGTATTGCCAATCACTTGCAATTCTGTTATAGGAATACCTTTTTCAAATTCTTGCTTATAAATTTTATTATTTTTATATATTGTCATAATGAGTTTTTTTGAAAGTGCATTGACAACGCTGATACCTACACCATGTAATCCACCAGATACCTTGTAAGTATCTTTATCAAATTTTCCACCAGCATGAAGTACGGTTAATACTACAGTTGCTGCAGGGATATTTTCAGTTGGATGTATATCCACTGGGATACCCCTACCATCATCCTCGATTATTGCACTTCCAGAATCTGTGATTGTTATCGTAATGGTTTTACAATATCCTGCCATTGCTTCATCAATAGAATTATCTACGACTTCATATATCATATGATGTAATCCGTTGATATTTGTATCACCAATATACATACCTGGTCGTTTTCTAACGGCTTCTAGTCCTTTTAAAACTTTAATATTTTGTGCGTGGTATTCTGTTTTTTGAATGTCACCCATTGATATTCTCCTTAACAAATTCTCTATATAATCAGATAATTTGTGGCATTATAATTTCTTCAAAATCTTGTGTCATGATAAAAATGGGGCGATTTGGGTTATCAATAAGGATTTCTAAATCATTAAATTTAGTGCTTGTAATACATTCTAAAATATGTTTATTAACCAATCCAGTAGTTTTTTCTTCAGTAATATTGACTTCTGTATCAATGCTCACTGATGCACTTGCTCCATTTAATCCTTCAAGTGTTTCTAATGTTATTTCATTATTTCTAAAAGTTATTTTTAGTCGATAACAAATGGAATTTATTTGATTGATTGCTTTCAATAATTTATCTTTTTCAACTTTGATTGTTTGGATATTAGGTTTTTGTTTGAGAAGATTTTCATAATCTGGATATTTTGCATTAATAAGTTTAGAATAAAATTCTATTTCATTGTTGATAATCCCAATTGTTTCAGCTTGGTTGTTGTCTGTTCGCTTAATAAATATTTCAAAGTCATTATTAAATAATCTTAAGATTTCATTGATGGCTTTTTTTGGAATGATGCAAGATAATGATTTGGTTTGTCCTTTATATTGTGTTCTGATATAGCCAAGTCTTTTTGAATCTGTAGCAACAATGCTTAATGTGTTGTCTTTTATTTCTAATAATATTCCTTGCATAGCTACGTTGATTGTTTCTTTTTCACTACAACAGTGTAATACTTTTTTTATAGATTGTAATAAGATATTATTATCGATATCTACTTTTTCCATGTTTTGATAATTTTGGCTAAAAGGAAAATCATTAACTTCAAAGAGGGGGAGCTTGAAAGATGATTTATTCTGTTTGATGTAAAAAGAATCTTTTGTTTCTTCCAAAATTATTTCGCCATCTTCCAGTGATTTCATGACGTTGCTGATTGATTCACCGTTAACAGCACCTTTAATGGCATTTTCTGTGTGATTTGGCGTTAGGGTTGTCTTGATATAAAATTCATGATCTGTTGCTTTTAAGATGAGTTTATTATTTATTACTTCGAACATTATGTTCGAAGTAATATCGATGGCATGTTTTTTGTTGATAGCACTTTGCATGTTTGAAATGGATTGTTCGATAACGGATTTTTGTATTGTTAATGTTTGCATTGTGTTTTGTGTCTCCAAAAAGAATTTTTAATAGCAGTAGTAGTGTGGTTGAATAACGTGAATTTATATTTATTGTAATGCAAAAATCTTGTGTGTAAGTGTTTTTACTCTTTAGTTTAATGTAAAAAATGTTTCATTATTAATTCACGTATATTCATGCTATTTTTTTAAAAGTATAACATAATTCTTGGTATTTAAGTATTTTGTTTGAGTTTTGAGATTGTATTTTGTATTTGATTGTTGAGTTGTGAATCTTTTTTTATTTCTTCTGTGATTGATTTAATTTGTTTGCTTACTGCACTATGATCTTTAAGATTGAGTTCTGCTGCTATATTTGGGAGTGTCATTGTTGTTTCGTTTCTTGCTATATAGGCTACTATTTTCCTTGCTTTTGCAATGTGTTTTTTACCTCTTACTTTTGTGCGAATTTCACTTGGCTTTATATTGTATTCTATTGCAATATGTTTAATAATATCATCGAATGTTATTCCTCGTTTTTCAGATTCTCTATCTTTAAGAGCATATCTTACTGTTTCAGGAGTGATTGGCATATTGAGTATAGACATGTGTCCGTGTAGGTTTAATATTATGCCTTCTATTTCTCTTATATTGTCGTGTATTTGTGTAGCTAGAAAATTTATGGTTTCTTCATCGAGCTGGATATTATTGAGTTCACATTTTTGGCGGATAATGTCAATTTTTGTGTTAAGCTCTGGAGATTCTATTTTGGCTGTCATGCCACCGCTAAAACGTGATTTGAGCCTCTTTTCTAGTTTATCGATAAGATTTGGAGGTTTATCACTTGTCATAACGATTTGTCCTTTTGTATTGACAATATCATTAAAAGTGTTAAAAAATTCTTCTTGAAATTTATCTGTGTTTGATAGAAATTGCACATCGTCAATAAGCAGATAATCACATTTTCTGAATCTTTCCCTAAACTGGTCCATAGTTTTATTGGACACTCTATGTCTGTATTCATTAAACATAGTTTCAACATTCATAGAGATGATATTGGTATTTGGATTTTTTTGAAATATAGCATTGGCAATGGCATGTAAAAGATGTGTCTTTCCTAATCCGGTATTGCCATAAATAAGGAGAGGATTCCATTGTCCCTGTGCTTTTACGACTTGTTTTGCGGTTTCAAATGCAAAACGATTGCATTCTCCAATAATAAAATTATCGAATCGACTTTCCGGATTTATGAAAGATTGATTACTTTTTAGTATATATTTTTTTTGTGTTATATTTTTTTGTGATTCTCTGATGATAGTAAATTGGATTTCTGGTTTTTTCCCTGTTTCATGTTCTATAATTTGTAATATTTTATCTGCATAATTTCTTTTTGCCCAATTTGCTAAAAAAAGGTTTTGTGCTAGAAAGATAATTGTATTTTCATTAGAATGTTGTGTATCAATATAAAGTTTGCTTACGTATTGGTTGTATTCTGTTGTTGGAATCTGCATTCGTAGTTTTTCTAAGATTATATTATTTTGAATCATAAAAAGACCTTAATGAATGTGCTAATAAATTTTATTCACGTATTTTGTTAAAGTATATCGTATTTTTTGTGAATTATTATAGTATTTTTGGGTGAATAATATGTGAATATAGCTTGAATATGAGATGAATAGCATGTGAATATACTATAGAGATTATTCTCTTTTATGAGATTAAAAAAAAAAAAAGAATGCTATCCAACCCACTATAAATTCTACTATGCTATAGTAATACCATAAAAGTAAAATATTGAGTGTCATAGAGTGTGAAGTGATGTAATGTTATCAGTGGATGTAGCTTTATTTAAGAATTTATTATAGTTATACGGATATATTCTAAATGTAAGCGGAGAATAAATAGAAAGTTATTTTCTATTTTGTTGCTGTTCTTTATCTTCTAAGAATTTATCTTGCATATATTTATATTTGTCATCATTTTTTAAAGATTCTAAGTCTTTATGTAATTTTTTGTAAGCTTTTACAACATTTAGAATCGCGGCACCGATTCCGTAACTAAGCCCAACCCATATAAGCCAATAGTAACCTAGCCATTTATATAGCATGTAACCAAATCCAAGTCCCAGAAGAATTGCTATTACTAGAGAGATTCCAAGAGACAAATCGTTAGCACCTTTTGTAAAACCTTTGATTTTTCCATTTGCTTGGCTATTTGGAATGCTGTTGGTATCATTTGAAGCTTGATTGTGTGGTATTTTTGGTTCTTGAGTATGAGAAGTGCTATTTGTTTCCATAGGGAATCTCCAAATGATTAGAAATGAAATGGGATTGCTTTAGTTATTCCACGAAATGTGCAATGTATGTTATCATCTTTAAGATATAAAAATGCTCCTTCAAGCATGTATGGCCATGCAAAATTTTCTTGTGGTAATGTGGTGTGACAAAAACAAACGAGTGCAATTAAAAAAGTGTCATGTGTTATAAAGATTTCCATATTTTCAGATTCTTTATTTTGAAAGATAAAGTCAAAAAGTATACGCATAGTTGTATACAGATCTTTCATACCTTGTAATTTTTGATTACGCAAAAAAGCAGACATAATTTGATATGGTGAATCTTGTATAAATAATTTTTGAGCAAGTTCAACATCTTCAATATAAGAATCAGCTAGAATATGAGTAGGAGAAATTGTGATAGTCTCACCAGTTTGTTCTTTATATCCTTTAGCGATGAGTGTTGCTGTTTGAATGCAGCGTTGTATTGTGCTTGTAAAAATTGTTTCTATATGAAAATGACAGTGTTTGCCAAAATGTTCTGCCATTTTCTCTCCTTCTCTTGTTAGCAATATGTGTAATCCCATGTCTTGCGGAGGTATCTCACCTCTAATAGAATGACGTAAAATCATTTTTGCATTTTTTGGACATTGTAATGCACTTTTGGCAAAATCATCATAAATTGTAGCAATCATACGATTCCTTTGATTCTATATTATCTTTCTTCTATGATTGGTCGTAGCCTATAAGTATAACCAAATGTTGTTAAAGGCACAAATTTGAATTCAACTTTTACATAAACGTTATCGATTATACTGATTGTGTTACCTTGTGATAACATAGGTGTTCTGTTGCTACCAGCTTTAATGCCGATACCAAAACATTTAATATCTTTATAGATTCCTAATCCGATGTTAACAATATTTTTACTCCTAAAATCATATGCAATGTCGGCTACCATACCGAAATATCCCAAATCTCCTCTAAAGGAGGCACTAAGATAATTTGATGAGTCAATAGAACGGTACAGTAGTGTCAATGGGTCTAGCGTCCATAATGCATCATCTCGTTTTAGATAATAAGAAATGCTTGCTGCATAAGAACCTTTTGTATAACTTCCATTTAAAGCTAACTCCGTGATTCCATTATAAGACCACGAATAAAAAAAGCTTGCACTAAGATACAATCCGTCAATTGGAGAAGTACCAATTTTGTTTTCCATAGGAATTCGAAAAGGCGATTGTGCATCATCAAAGTTTATAGTTTGCAAAATTTTCCAATAGAATATTTCTTTTCCATGTCGATTATAAAAAAAGTTTGACATGCTTAATTCCAGTCTTCTTGTTGCTTGATAGATATTGCTAAAATCACTTGGATTCCATATATTTGCACCACTTTGAATATTTGCTAATATTGTGTTATTTAGCCCATTAAAGCTTTGTAAAATTTCTGGGCTAATAATACCATCTACATAGATTGCTCTATTAACTGGGGAATTAAAGATAATGCTAGTTTGCATAGAATGAAAAAAATTATTATATCTACGTCCAATATCGCTATTTAAAGAAATCCTGTAATTAAGATTTGCGTAATTTCCCACTCTTTCATTCATAAATTCAGCAGTTTGTGTGTTCTTATATATTAACGTGTTTTGTGTATTCATAGCAAAAATATTTCCTGCAAAGACATTTAACCATGCACCGATAGAAAAATATTTGTTTAAAAATGAAAATTGCATACCAATAGGCAATGAAATTTCATTTGCAAGATATGTATATCCATCTTGTCTGCTAGCATGTTTCATCTGATAATCAAATGAATACAGTAATTCTTTTATAAATAATGAGCTTGTATATTTATGGTATTGAATATTTGGTAGATTGTGAAGTGTAGTGGTGTTATTTGGAGAATAGAGGTTGAGGTAATAACGTAAATTCATCCCAACATAGTGATTATTCGTTTGAGTATAAAAATTGATTTTAGAAATATATGATGGCGTGTTAAAGAAAAATCGTACATCATCTAAACGCATATAATCAATATCATTCATAAAGGCAAGGTCAAAAAACATACCATTATCAATTTCTGTTTTTGCTCCAAAGTATTTTTGGATTACATTACGTTTGGAATGTTTAAAATCAAAGCCATAGATATGTTGATTTAAGAGATTAAGACGATTAACATAATCATCAGAGTTATAAAAATATTTGAAATGTAGGATATATTTGTCTTCATACTTGTCGATTGCACGGAATTCAAAATTAGCTCCACCACCCCTTGAAGTCCTAACTTGAGGACTTATAGTTATATCCCAAAAGCTTTGTGGTGCAATATAGTAAGGCTGAATGTATGTAAAGCCATCTGTCCCAAAGCTACCAAGTGTTGGATAAATAATTCCACTTGTACGTTTATTTTCTAAAGACATTTTAAGATAGGGAATATAAAATACCGGAATGTCTCCTATATAAATTTTTGGATGCCATAAAGTAAGTGTATTATTGTTTTGATTATAATGTCCGCGACTAGAATCTATTCTCCATGCTGGACTAGTATATGAACAACCAGATACCATAGAGCTAGCAAAACGGTAAATTGATTGTTGTTGGTTTGCACTTTCTGCATTTGTCCAAATCCCTGTTTGTGTATCTTGTATATAAAATGGACGCACAATGCTAAAATTAATATTAAGATAAATCGTGGCTTGTTGTGTATAAATTGAGAGTGTATTTCCTTTATAGATTTTTACATTACCTTTTATTCTTGCTTGTTTAAGTGTTGGATTATAGGTAATTTCATCAGCTATAATATATACTTCTTTATTTTTTAGTATGGCATTGCCTTTTACAATCATAAAATTATCAAAATGCAAAATTTCTTTACCAAGTAATTCAAATAATTTAGAATGATCCGTATCTCTCTTTTCTATTCCTGTCTTAAGTCCTTTTGTCATTTCCTCTTTTTCATTTTCGGAAAGTGTTTCTTTTGGTTTTTCTTCATTTGTTAATGATTGTTGTGGAAAAGTTGGGGATAGTTTAGCATTTTTAGAATCATAATAAAATGTATTGGTTGGTGAGATTATGTTGTCGTTAATTGCACTATTTTTATTATTAAAATGAGATGTATTATCGGTAGCATTAGTTGAGGTTTTTGCAAAAACTTGTTGTATATAAATGCAGTATATAATACAGCAAAGTCTAATTATTAATGATAACAATGGTTTTGCTCACTCTATCGTGAATTGTGCGATAAAATCTATCTGTAAACGCGATAATAAAACCAATATATAATAATGTGCCAAAAAGATATTTTACAACAGCTCTTTTCATACATTCATGCAATGTTGGTGTATCAAAATTTGTTTTATTAATTATTTTTATTTTAACAATAATCTGTCCTAATGTAGCACCATAAAGGTATACAAAGAAAAAATTATATATAATTTCTAATCCTGCACATACTGCTATATAAAAGAGAATGGTATCAAATGCGTCTTTGAGGCTGTTACGTAAAGTTTCCAATGTTGTCTTATTGTCTGGAGTTGCATTAAGTTGAATTTGTTTGAATTGTGTTTGAGTGATAGTATTAATTGTGATTTGAGCTTGGTTGATGGCATCTTTTTGAGACTGTGTAAGTGTTACTGTCATAAGAAGCAAGATTACTAACATATCAATGAGATATGCTCCTATACGTGCAGGTATTGGGGCTATTTTAATATTTTCTCGATATAAGTCTTCTTCTAATTTTTCATCCATGTTGTATCCTAATACAGATTTAAATGCTATAGTAACTATTTGGTTTTTATTTATTAATATTTAAAATATTGATTCTATAAAATGAGACTTTATACTCTTTATAATTCTTAATACTTGAAGTGTGGCTCTAGCTATCAGAATCTTAATAAGGAGTTTGAGCCTTATATAACTTTTGAGTAATCTTTCTAATTTGATTACGTTGCTAGTGCTTGATAAGCTATATCTTTGCGATAATGCTTGTCTTCAAAATCTACACTATCAACAAGCTTATAAGCATTATCACGTGCTATTTTTAACGTTTTACCCTTTCCTATTGCTATAATGGCTCTACCGCTATTGGCATATAAACCTCCCTCTTTGATAGTGGTATTAGCAAAAACAAGATGACCATAGTCAATAGTATCTTGTGGATTAATGTCAAATGAAATCTTAGCAGGATATTTGTTAGATTTATTATCTTGTGCATAATCGCTACTTGTCATTACGACACAAACAATACATTCATCGTGAAATTCTATATTTTCTATATTTTCACCTTTTGCAAATGATAATGCTATTTGAAAGAATGAGGTTTTTAGGAGTGGCATGAGGACCTCACATTCAGGATCTCCAAATCGAACGTTATATTCGAGTAAATAAGGTTCATTAGCAACTACCATGATTCCTGCAAATAATACGCCTTGATATGGCATATTAGAATCTCTTAAGGCTTTAAAAGTTGGTGTGAATATTCTATCTTTAATTTTAGATTCCAAATCTTTATTGTAAAGATGTTGTGGGAGATTAGTGTAAGCACCCATACCGCCTGTGTTTGGTCCCCTATCGTTATCAAACAATCGTTTATGATCTTGACATGCAGGTAATACTACATAATCATTTCCATTGCTTAAAGCAAAAACTGATAGTTCATATCCATTTAGGAATTCTTCTATAATTACTTTTTTACCAGCATCGCCAAAGAGCCTACCATCTAACATTTCATATAATTTTGCTTTTGCTTCTGATTTAGAATCAATCAATAGCACTCCTTTCCCTCCACATAAGCCGTTTGCTTTTAAAACTATTGGTAAGGGAAGAGATTCTATAAAATCTATACCTTCTTGTAAGGTTTCTAATGTAATTTCTTTATATTTAGCAGTTGGAATATTGAATCTATTTGCAAATTCTTTCATATAAGCCTTAGAACCCTCAAGTTTTGCGTTTTCAAGTTTTGGAGCAAAAACTAAGATTTTATGTGATTGCAAAAAATCACTTATACCGTCCATAAGTGGTGCTTCTGGTCCAACAATAACGAGATAAATATTATGATATTTGATAAGTTGCAACAATTCATCATGATTACTGTAATTAAAATGATAAGTTTTAAGATAGAGTGTTGCAGCTGGATTTTCAGGACTGAAGAAAATATTTTGAACTCTTTTATCTTTTTGTAATGCTAGAGCTATGCTGTATTCACGTCCGCCATTACCAATTATTAAAACATTATAAGACTCTATATTGGATTGAAATGTATTGAGGTGCTGCAAATTTTGCCTTTTTAATTTTTGGTATAATATTTAAATTCAGTATTAAAGCCCAAAAGAACGCTACTTTTGTATTTTGTGTAAGCCCAACAAAGCCACAAAAAAATAGGGTCTTTTATTTCTAATTAGGCGGCAGGTCCTAAAATGCAATGGCATCTTTCACTAAAAATATAGAACGGAAATGTCGACACACATAGAAAAGTACAACCCAAAAAATGTTATTTAAATAGACTACCAAATTTTGAAAAGAAACACAGAACTTTCAGGCAACGAAATTATAGCAAATTTTGGCTAAAATTGTTGAAAATTTAAGGAGATTATCATGCAAAAAAAGTATTCTTTTTGTGTTCTTTGTGATTTTTTAAGATTAGATTCTGCTTTGCATGATATATTACAAAATTCCCGTTCACAAGTTGCACAGTGGATAGAGCAAGAAATTGTTTTTGTTAATAATCAAGTTGCAAAAAAAAGTAAAATCCTTAAAACTAGAGATATGATAAACATCATTATGCCGCAACATGACGCAAATATGCAAAATACAGATTTTTCAGATATTCAAATAGAAGTTATTGCAGAGACAGAAAATTATCTGATTTTAAATAAACCACGAAATTTAGTGGTTCATCGTGCCCCAAGTGTCAAGGATAGCACTCTAACTGATTTTTTAAAAATTAAAAATTATAAATTATCTACTTTAAGTGGTGAGGAGCGGTATGGTATTGTGCATAGACTTGATAAAGATACAAGTGGAGCTATTTTGATTGCAAAAAATAATGAAAGTCATGGATATTTTGCTAATATGCTAAAAAATAGGAGTATGGGGAGAATCTATATTTGTATTGTTAATAAGCCATTAAAAGAAAATTGTGTTGTGGAATGTTTTATTGGAAGAAATCCAACTAATAGATTAAAAATGGCGAAGTTAGATAAAGTAAAATTTAAAACAGCAAGAGATTCTAAAAGTGAATTTAGAAAAATTATTGTAAGCAAAAATGGTGAATATGAATTGATTGGTGTACGACTTTTTAGCGGCAGAACACATCAAATACGTGTACATCTAAGCACTTTAGATAGATATATTTATGGAGATAAATTATATAGCCCAGAAAAATTACGGCAAAAATATACAACTAGAATGTTGCTTCATGCACAAATTCTTTATTTTGAGGATAAGTTTTTTAGTGCAAAAATACCTAAAGATTTGGTAAAATTCTTAGAAGAAAACTTTTTGGATTACAAAACTGCATTAAAATCTTGTTTGACACAATGGCAAAAAGAATTACAGCTTTGTCTATGAGATTAAGGAGCATACACTAACGAAATGAAAAAAAATATACAATATTACAAACTATTTTTTTTGTATTGTTTTATACAAATTGCTATGTTATGTAGCGGTTGTTTTATGCAAACATTTAGTTTCATGGGGATAAAAGATGAAATCGATTCGCAATTACCGATTATAACAACTTTTCGAGCATTGCCTGATGTAACTTCGATTGGATTTGAATGGAAAATTCCGCAAGATACTTCTCTTATTAATGGTTATATTATTTATCGTAAAAATAAAGAAGGAAAATTTGTAAAAACAGCTTTTATACAAAATGTTTTTTCAACACATTATTATGACGGAAAGCTCAAGCCACAAACACAATATGAATATGCAATCGCAACGGTCGGGAAAGATTCTAAGGTATCAGCGAAAAGCGAAACATTGAAAGTCAAAACCTCATTCATTGATCCTGTAGATTTTGTGTATGCATCTCAAAACTATGCCAAGCAAATAAAAATTTTTTGGAGTCCTAGCCCTAATCCTGTTGTTAAAAATTATCTGATTCAAAGAAAAGATGATAAGAGTGGTGATTTTATTACTATTGGTTCTACGCAAAATAGGATGCTTGTAGAGTATTTTGATAATAATCTTGACAATGCTGTGGAATATACGTATAGGATTATTTCTCAAAGTTATGATGGTGCACAATCTATGCCGAGCCAATTGGTAGTAGGCAAAACACGTTCTGCTCCAGAATCTATTAGCGGCATTACAGCAACAAATAATAAGCCAAAAGCCATTTGGATTGAATGGAAAGCGAGTGAGAATAAAGATGCCATAGGATACAATATATATGCGGCTAATTCTGTTAATGGTGAATATGTTAAATTGAATTTTGTTCGTGGGACATCATATATTGATAAAATTGATGAAGATGGGGCTTTACGATATTATAAGGTAAGTGTTCTTGATAGCTATAAGTTAGAGTCTGATTTGCAAGAAGAAGGAGTAAGTGGTCAAACACTTCCACCACCACCAACGCCAAACATTAGACAAGGTGTTGTTCAAAACCGTTCTGCATTAATTGCTTGGGATAAAATTGCAGATACAAGAGTGCAATATTATGTTGTTTATCGACAAGGTGGCGGATATGGAGAATCAAATCGTTTTAGTGATATTACAAACACACAATTTGTTGATAATAGTATGAAAGAGGGTATCGCTTATACATATTATGTAGTTAGTGTGGATAAATTAGGCATAGAATCTATTCCAAGTCAAAAAATTACTCTTACACTACAAATGGCTAAAGAAACACAAATACAACAAGATTTTAAATCCACAATAGATAA
>CASFZH010000043.1 GCA_949299115.1 uncultured Helicobacter sp.
TAAAAATGGCAGGGTATATGGATAGGGAATCTTAGGTAAAACATTGGAGTAAAAATGGATAATGAAATCTCAACCATGCAGCAAGATAGCACAGAATCTAAAGGCAACAGTAATGCCATAAGACAAAATAAAGAAATACTTGCAGAGGTTAAGGGTATAGATATGTATTCCATAGTATATTTCTTTATAATGTGTGGTTTTGGTATTGGTATTACCATTGTGATTATTGCTGGAATGTTTCTTGATTCTGAAGTGCCAACTGGCATGTCATTTTTTCTCGCACTTTTTATGATAGGTTCTTATGTGTTTACAAGTGCATTCATTAATCTTCTTACAGCTAAAATGTGGATAACCAATGAGGGACTCTATATTAAAAAACGACGATGGTTTCGCATGAAGACATTTTTCTTCCGATATGGTGATTTTGCTATTAAGATTAGACCTACTTCCGGTCAAGCATATTGCTCTTCAATAGTTGACATATTTCTTTTGAATCCTAAAGATTTTACACTATCACTAGAAGCAATAGAGAAAGACTGTAGCTATATCAGTTTTAACGAAATGCCAGATAAGAACTTTGAGCATTTTGCAGAGGTTTTTACAAAGGTTTTTGCAGACCAAACTGTAAAGGCTTTGGAATCTAAGGGGATACTTGTAAATGAATATGATATAGAAAAACTCGTTAAATTTTAATAAAAAGGATTTATTATGATATACCAAATAATATTAAACGATATACCAAATGGTAGTGTTACAGAATGGTCAATAGCACAGGACTAAGTGTAAGTGCTACCTAATTATTTAAATGTCAATGAGAAAAAAGATAGGAGTGCCACAGAGGCTATCACAGGAGCAGCTGTAAAATTTAGGTTGGATTCTATAATTGCTAAAAGCGTTGTGATTATAGCAAGAAGTGGAGCGGCATTAATAGCAAATGTTAGTATATCCTACCCAGTAGCCATAGCTGCTATAGGAGCGATAACAGCAGCAGCCTATCTTATAAATACAAAAATTGGTAAAGATGAAGTAAATTTAGTATCAGAAATAATTGATGATGGTATTTGATACTGTATCAGACTAGATTAATACAAGAGCTTTATTACAAGTGTAAAAGATTCTGGAATGTAAAAGTATAAAATCTCAAAAGTCTTTACAAAGATTCTAAGATTCTGTTTTTCTGTGAATCTATATTGTGATAATCTATATTATTTTGAAAATCCAAATCCATATTTTTTAGTATTCATTATTTAGAGATTCTGAATATTTTTGAGAATCTTAAAATCTACGGTAATAATATTATGTAAGATTCTAAGTTTTCGTGTTGAGAATCTTAGAATCTCATATACTTCTAAAAATTATGGTATTTTATGGGTTATTGCATTGCATAAAAGCTATTGTATAACTCATGATAAAAGTTTGATATAATTCAAAAAGAATAGTTTTTAAGGTTTTGTATGCAAAAAATTTCAGTCCTTGCTGATTCTATGGCACAAGATTCTACACAAAGAGTTATTAACCAAGATAAAGTATTCCTTGATGATAAGCATGAAAATAGTCTGCGTCCGACCTCATGGGAAAACTATATAGGACAAGATAAGATAAAAAGAAACCTCCATATTTTTATACAAGCAAGTAAAAAAAGAGGAGAATGTCTTGATCATATTCTTTTTTTTGGACCACCGGGACTTGGGAAGACTACATTAAGTCATATTATTGCATACGAAATGGGTGCAAATATCAAGGTAAGTGCTGCTCCTATGATTGAAAAAGCTGGAGACCTTGCTGCAATTATGACGAACCTTAATAAAGGGGATATTTTGTTTATTGATGAAATACATCGTTTAAGTCCTGCCATCGAAGAGATTTTATATCCTGCTATGGAGGATTTTCGTCTTGATATTATCATTGGACAGGGAGCTGCGGCACAAACCGTAAAAATTGACTTAGAACCCTTTACTTTAATAGGTGCGACAACAAGAGCAGGTATGTTATCAAATCCTTTACGTGAAAGATTTGGCATTAGTGCAAAACTAGAGTTTTATTCTGAATCTGATTTATCTCTTATTATTCAAAAAGCTAGTCAAAAGTTACACCATACAATCACGCCAACAAGTGCTGCAGAAATCGCACGGAGGTCGCGAGGGACACCTAGAATAGCATTACGATTATTGCGTCGAGTACGTGATTTCGCCCAAGTGCAAGATATGGAAATTATTGATGAAAAAATAGCAAAACATGCTTTGAATGAATTGGGAGTCAATGAATTGGGATTTGATGAAATGGATTTACGTTATTTGCAATTACTCTCTCAATCTCATGGTAAACCGATTGGACTAAATACCATCGCTGCTGCGATGAGCGAAGATGAGGGGACAATAGAAGACATGATTGAGCCATATTTACTTGCTAATGGTTATGTTGAACGTACTGCAAAAGGCAGGATTGCTACCCATAAAACATACGGACTTTTTCCGACAACGCACACAAATCTCTCACTTTTTGAATAATTGAGTAATAATGTAATAAAAAGCCGCTATTCAAAATACCATTGTAGTGTCTTATCACAGCTGATACAACATTATATAATTGCTTATTGAGTTAAGATGCCAAGCATTATAGTGCATATCCAATAATTTTAGTTATACTATGTAATAGTCCTTTATAAGATAACCATTAGTACTATAAATACAGTAATTATAAGAATTGGGAGCATAAATATGAATAATAATAAATTTGCCCGAGAAATTAAAACAAGACATCTTATTATGATAGCCTTTGGTGGAGCTATGGGAACAGGGCTTTTTGTCGGAAGTGGTGGGAGTATTCATCAAGCTGGAGCACTTGGGACGATAATCGCTTATTGTGTGGCAAGTGTCATTGTATATAGCATTATGTTATCATTAGGAGAACTCTCAAGTGCTTTTCCAAATACTGGGAGTTTTGGAGATTATGCTCACAGATTCATATCACCCGGAGCTGGATATTTGGTTTTTTGGATGTATTGGTTAAATTGGGTAGCTACGGTAGCAGTCGAGTATACTGCTATCGCTTTTTTGCTTGCCCCATGGTTTCCCGATGTCAATATCTATGTGTGGGTGGCTTTATGTGCAATCGCTATTTTGATTTTAAATATTTTTACTGTTAAAATATTTGCTGAAGGTGAATTTATCGTGAGTCTTATAAAAGTTATGGCAGTGGCGATATTTTTGGTGCTTGGAATCATAGGCATTGTTTATAATCTTTATTTACATGGCTTTAGCTTTACCTTTCAAAATTTTGTGGTGCTAGATTCCATTAATGCAAATAAAGAAGGGTATAATCCACTTTTTCCAAATGGTTTTAGTGCCGTTTTTATGACAATTCTAGCAGTAAACTTTGCTTTCACAGGGACAGAAGTTATAGGCGTAGCAGTGGGAGAGACAAAAGACCCACAAAAAGCCATGCCAAAAGCAATAAAAGCCACCTTGCTTAGAATCATTATATTTTTCATAGGCTCTGTTTTTATCATTGCGACTTTTGTCCCAAGTAACGATGCAAGGATTACAGAAAGCCCTTTTGTAACAACATTGCAACTTATCCGCCTACCTTTTATCGATGGTGAATTACCCTACATTGCTGATATTATGCGTTTTATTTTAATTGTAGCATTATTTTCTACTGCAAATTCCGGATTGTATGCTAGCACACGTATGATTTGGGGTTTAGCTCAAAGAAAGATGTATCCACAAGTTTTTGCAAAAATCAATAAAAAAGGTATTCCTATGCAAGCCTTGATTCTAACTTTTTGTTTTTCTTTATTGCCTTTTTTCTTTGAATTATTCATTTTTGTATTAGTGCAAATGTTTCCAAATCTAAGCAATTATATCAGCAATAAAAGTGTAGATAATATGATGGAATCTTTAATTACTGTAAGCGGCTTTACAATGATGATAGTATGGGTTAGCATTAGCTACTGCCAATATAAATTTCGCAAACAATATCTAGCGAGTGGCAAAAAATTAAAAGATCTGCCTTATAAAACCCCTTTTACTCCATATATTCAGATTATTGGAATCTTTGGTTGCGTGATTTCCATGATTGGTGTATATTTTGATGAAAGCCAAAGAATTGCCATTTATGGGACAATCATATATGCCATAGCTTGTTTAATCATATATCGATTGACAAAAAATAGATTCTATAAATAATACAATACTCTTACATTTTAATCAAAATTTGCCAAAATACCTATCAGTCTATGGCATGCAAACAATATAGATTGTTTGTGGTAGAAGCACTACCTACATTGTCTCTACTATTATATAAATAACACAAAAACCAATACAAAGATATTGTAACGATATAGTTTCCGAATACACTAACGAATATTTTTATGCTTATTCACATAGCAATACATAATAATTTATATAATAACAATTCCTACACAATACATTGATTACAAACAGGATAAATAAGCCATAATGTAGTATTATATGGAAAAATAAATATATTAAAGCCTTAATGTATTCAAAACATTTATATACAAATGCTTTCAATTACTTGCATAGTATAAGATTGTAATTAATATAAATATATTAGATAATCTCATAATCTCAACCTTAAACCTTATGTGTTACATAGAGTTTTTTGTATAGACTTTGTGTCTATGCTTTGTATTAATATGTGTGGTATGAGGGTGCATTTATAAACATAGTAAAAGCCCTATTTTATGTGTGTTTGTGATTAAGGCCATACATTATTAAAGCATTATGGAATCTCTTCATAACAATAACAACACATCAGTAGCGATATGTAAGATAATGTATATTTTCACAATAACATTTTATAGTATTTAAAAATTCTAGTATTCATGTTTCAGAGCTTAAGAATCTTGGATTTATAATATACATTGGAATAAATAGATTCAATGTGATGAGTATATCAATAGAAATGTTCACAAATGGCATACGCGATTACACGTAGTTTGCCTGATTGACTTCACTTGAGGCTTGGAATATTAATCATATTATTAATTTATGTCATTCACTCTATTTTATCTACCCAATAATTCTCACATGAATAAGCCTTATACGTACAGCATGGTGCCTATGAGTAGCTATCACTGCACATTTGGATTTTTACAATAGAGTTTTGCTTATAGCTATAGTAGCTCTACAATGTCTTGTAAAGAATCATTGCCTATAATGGTTATACCTAGTTCTTGTGCTTTTTGTAATTTTGAGCCCGCATTTTCTCCAGCAATGACAAAATCAGTTTTTGTGCTTACACTTGAAGTAACTTTTGCACCAAGTGCCTCTAACTTCTCTTTTAATGTATCTCTTGAAATAGAAAACGTGCCAGTTATTACACAAGTTTTTTGATAGAATCTCGATTTTGAAGGTGATGTATGATTCTCTTGCCCATTATTCTGCACGGAATTTTCTTGCGTAAAATCCTCCTGTAATATTGCATTTTTATGTATTGTAGTGGACAATTTTGGTTGCACAATTTGCATTAATTCCATAATAAAATCATAATTATTTTTACAAAATTCGTAAAAACTTATCGCCATTTCCTCTCCGAATCCATCGATTTGTAACAATTTCTCTTGCGAATAAGTAAAAACATCAAATCCATGACGCGCTAATTTTTTACTTGCTACCTCACCTATATGCACGATTCCAAGTGCATGGATAAAACGCCATAATTCACGATTACCAATAGAATCTTGTATGGCTGCTATGAGATTTGCTGCTTTTTTGTCTTTAAAGCCTTCAAGCTGCAAGAGATCTTGTTTTTGTAAATTGTAAATATCTTTAAAAGCACTAATAAGTTGTAAATCGACCAAAAGTTCTACAATGCTTTTGCCCAATCCCTCGATATTCAAACATTTTTTTGAAGCGAAATGTGTCAGTTTTGTTTTAATAATGGCATCGCAATTTGGATTGTTGCAATAAACAAAAATATCTTGATAGCTTAGTGCATGATGACATACGGGACACACAAGCGGCTTTACAATTTCTTGTTCACTACCTGTGCGTCTCTCAACTAAAACTTTTGTGATTTTTGGAATCACATCGCCACTTCGCACCATAATGCAATAATCATGGATTCTTATATCTTTGCGTTTAATCTCTTCATAATTATGCAGTGTTGCACGGCTAATATTAGCCCCATCTAAAAATGTTTTTGTAAAGTTTGCTACTGGCGTAATGATACCCGTGCGTCCTACTTGTGGGCTAATCGATTCTATTTGTACGACTACTTCTGTAGCTGGAAATTTATAAGCACATGCAAAACGTGGTGCTTTTTGTGTGAATCCAAGTTGTTCTTGCAGTGTCAAATCATCAAGTACAATTACCACACCATCAAGTAGAAATTCTAGCGAATCTCTCTTATTTTGAATCTTTTCATAATATGCTTGTATCTCCTTAACCTCAAGACATTTTAGATAATCAAATGCCTTAAAACCAAAATACCTCAAATACGATACTATATCATAAAATCCAACATATTTCTTTTGCATTATTTTGGCAAATTCATTGTAATCACAATATCCAATACCCCATGCTATAAAATCAAGATTGCGTTGCTTTGTGAGATTGGAATCAAGCTGTCTCATGCTCCCTGCAGCGGCATTACGCGGATTAGCAAAGAGGCTTTCACCATTCTGCTCTCTCTCTTTATTGAGTGTCTCAAAACTTGCTTTTGACATCACAACTTCCCCGCGTATTTCAATTTCTCCACTAAATGCTATGGTTGTGGGGATATTTTTAACCATTCGTGCATTTTCTGTAACAAGCTCACCCATTTCGCCATCACCCCTTGTAGTCGCACTCTGTAATATACCATTCTTATAGAATAGATTCAGACTCATGCCATCATATTTTGGAGACATACAAAACTTTAGAGAATGTGGTGATGTGCTAAGATTCTTAAGCCTTTCATTGCTAACAGGCACATCGTGATTGTATTGTGTGGGTAAATCAAAAAGTGTCTTAGCGAAATCAGGCTTTGTTTCATTGGTGTTTTTTTGTGTTTTTGCTATGGCATTATAAAGTTTTTCTAGCCACTCTTGCAAATCCTCTGTATTAAAAATATCTTCCAAGCTCCACATACGTGTGATATGTTTATTTTTACTAAAGCTTGTTAGAATCATGCCTTCTTGATGTATTGTAGAATCTTGAGATAGCATACTACTTCCAACTCTTTGGGTCGGAGATTGAGGAAGTATGTGATTTGGGTTTTTATCTTCGTATTCTTTTACTTGTTTATATAGTATATCGTATTCCTCATCACTTGCTATTGGGTCATCAAGCTCATAATAATGGATTGCATAACGATTAAGGGTGGCTATACAGTCCTCATACTCTTTTTTAGTAGCGATAGAATGTGCTACATTTTTCATGATTGCCTCTCTAAAATTTAAATTTTTGTAAAAACAAGATTTTATAATGGAAATTATATTGGATTACTATGAAGTACGTCCTGCTTATATCGTAAAAATAAAAAAGTTAGTTACTAGACTAAAAAATTTAATACTGCAAATTAAAGAGCATAATCAAACCGATGTAATCAATGGCTGCTTTGTCATTTGTATGTATTAACTCATTCATTTTTATCTTAGAGTATTGCGGATAATTAATAGCGATACAAATTTATCGAATTTTATATACAGAATCTTATAAAAACAATGTACAGATTATGTCTTTTGAAATATAAAATTGTTTATTTTATTAGCCATATCACTCTTGAGGAATATGGTAATACAAAGTCTAGCAATCGTAGTGTATAGCATTAAGATTACATATACAGCTGCTACATCTTTAGCAAAAGTTTAGAATCTTAGTGTAAAACAATGTCGGAAAAATCTTTTTATATTATTTTTTATAGCCCTTCTCATGCGTTTCATAAAAGAGACGGGGGGGGGGGGGTAAGCATTCGTAAGTATAGGAGCATTATTATGCCATTGTGTGAATATTTCTTTATTTTTAAAGGCAACACAAAAGAGATTTGGTGTCAAGATAATGTCTTGCAAACCAAATTCTTCACGATAGAGATTTGCCCATGGTAGTTTTAGATTCTGAATCCTCTTACTTTCGTGGTGCGTGGGACGTACAGAGATAAAGCTAAAGCCGGCATTACGTAATAAAAACTCTGCTGTAATTTTCGTATAAGAACAAGTATGAGTAAAATCTTGATATCTATAATACCCCTCTGTTGGGGACATAGCATTAGGGAATTGCAATACAAGAAAACCATTATCGTGTAGATGTCTAAAACATTCTTGCAAAAAAAGGAGTTGCCTATCTTTTGCGATATGTTCTAACACATCAAAAGCGTAGATAGCATGATATTTGCATGTATCAGTTTGTAAAAACTCTATGGCATCGCTAAGGGAAACATCAAGATTCTTAGATTGTGCGATGCGAATCTGTGAAGCATCTATATCAACACCTCTTAAGTGTGAATAGCCATTTTCTTGCAACATTAAGAGTAATCGTCCCATGCCACAGCCAATCTCTAAAATATTATCCTCTGTGGTATGAGGAAAAGCATTGTGTGTTGTTAGCATAAAGAAAGCGTGATTTTTGTCATTTGTTTCTGATTCTATACTTTCGTTATGCCAATTAGAATACTGGTATGAGTAGTCAAATTGTGCGTTATCCATTATTGCCTCCTATTTTTATATGATAATATATGCGTTGTGTTATGTTGATTTCTAAAGATAAAATCTTACGTCGTAATAGCGGGAAAATAGAAATTGCTATACGTTTGCAACCATGTATTTTAATAGATAATGGTCGTAAAATAATGGCTGGTAAACTATATATATAATCACTCAACATTGTCCATTCTTTTTTAAAGCTTACTATGGTTTCATACGTTTTAAAAGGATGTGCGATAGAATCTTTCCATGAAATATAAGAGCGAAAGAGTGGGGTATAATTACCGTGTTGACTATTTGAGGCATGCTGTATTGTTTGCATAGCCATTTTGTCATGTGTCGTGGGATTTTGACAATAATTGTTGATATAGGAAGTAAGAGTATGTGCAGAAAATGTTGGCATATAATTACCAAATATTCTCATTATATCAGCATGTAAAGCAAAAATTCCTTGTGTTATTTGTCTAGTAATCCTTAATCTTTCAAGCTCATGTGAGGACGGATTATGTGTGTAAATAGGCTTAGAATCAGAAGAGACATTGATTATAGGCAATTCTGGGGCAGTCATAAATAACTCAATAATATCCCAATTTATAAAGTCCATTTTTTGCATTGTATGTTCTGCGGTATCAAAGCATACATACGAATAGGCATAAGAAAGAGGATTCCATACCTGCCAATAGAGACCTATAATATCTCTTTGTAGGGCTTTTTGTAAAAGATTTTGACTAGAAAATAAACCACTTGTACATGAATCAACCATTGCTATCCTATCGCCTTGCATGGGAATAGAATGAATATAGTTTTTGTATCTTTGCAATTCTTTTTGCGAGATTTCATCAAACAGATTTTTGTGTGATTCTATAAAATCAAGAATATTCTTACGTGTGATGTGAGCAGCTTTTGGATTAAAGTTTTCTGGAGATTTAAAACGCAAAGAATCATACCACGTAACAAAATGATTAAATAAATCGTATGCTTGTTTTATTGAGAGATTATACCAATTTGGATAACATATCTCATTGAGTATCCTTGGGGCATAGATGTAATGTGTAGCAATATTTGTAGTAAACATATCAAAAATAGACTTAAGACAATAGCCATCACGTGCCACAAATAATATATCCGTAATACCGTGTTGTATGGCATATTGCTTAATGTATTGGGCAAATCCATAACAAATAAAGCCACCATAAAAATAGCCGAGATTTTCATAATATGAATACTGTGGAGCCTGATACCAATGTAATGCAGAGATTCCAAACATAATGGAATACTCTAAAATTGCTTGTGCATGATGATGGTTGTAATGCAAAGAATTACGCATAAGCCCATCAAGGCAAGATGTAAGAAATCTTCCTTCACGTGTCAATGCAAAGCAAGTATGTATGCTTTTATAAAAAAATGTCTGTATGCCTAGCTCACTTGCCCTGATATCATCAGAATATTCATTATCGCCTATGTGTAGCATTGCATTTGGCGTGATATCTAAGTCTTGTAAAACTTTTTTGTAAAGATTCCCACTATGCTTTGTCAATCCATAATGACTAGAAACATAGAGATTCTGAAAGCCTGTAATGCCCTTGTTGTGTAATAC
This sequence comes from uncultured Helicobacter sp., assembly GCA_949299115.1. Lineage (GTDB taxonomy): Bacteria > Campylobacterota > Campylobacteria > Campylobacterales > Helicobacteraceae > Helicobacter_A. Next base: position 10,245 of record CASFZH010000043.1, read on the forward strand.
TTGCACTAAAAAATCTTGAGACAAATACATATCGCTTATAATAATAATGTTCTTTTGCAAAGATTTTGCGTATGTGTATATCTCTAGTATTTCTTGATTTGGTTGTAATGTGTGCTGTTCTAACAATAGCTCTTGGGCTTTAAGGGATTGTAAAGAAGAAGGCAAGAAAGTATAAATATCATCTAGGGTTATATCCTCTGCTGCGGTGTTTTGCCTAGCTTTTGTTTCGGCTGCAATGCGTGCATTTGCAAAACCTACCTTATTGTTTTGTATTTCGATATGGAGAAAAGTATCGGTTGGTTTATAATATGGGCGTAAAAGAAGTGTGTCAAAAATATCAAAGGAAATAACTTGAGCTTTTTCAATCTTTTGTCTTATATCATCAGAGGTAGTGTTGCCCCCCCCCCCCCGTTATTCTTTTTGAATCAATCTTTGCAGAATGTATACGTATAGAGTTAGATGTGTCCTTAAATAATGTTTGCATATATTCTCACTTCATGATTATCTGATTGCCAAATACTATTATTTTTATAATGAATAGTACTTGAATATAATTCAGTAGGGCAGAATTATATCATAGATTTATAGAAAACAGCAATGCTAATTTGTGAAACATATTGAAATAATAGATTGCAATCCCTCATGTATCAAATCAACAATCTCAATACTCATACAATAAGCTATGTCTATCAACTTGCTAATTTCATGCTTTAAAAACTACACCATATCCCTTGGAATCATGGCAAAATTTTGAAAAACCAAATCATTAGTTACACCACAAAAATACCAGCCATATAACTCCTATTTATTCTTAATAGCAGTGTTATTACCTACAATTTCTCATATATTTCATCGTAATAGTAGTATGTGGATACAAAATATCTATTTTAAGTCTGCCCATGTTTTTCCCATTATCATATTACATACGAGTGGAATATGTAGGGTATAAACATTTTCCATAATTTCTTTTATTTGCATAGCAACCTCTTTGGCATATTCCTCTTGTATCTCAAAGATGAGTTCATCATGCACTTGCAAAAGCATTTGTGCAATATTTTTCTTTTGCATGATTGGAATTTGTTGATATATAGCATTCATACTAAGCTTCATAATATCTGCTGCACTGCCTTGAAAAATAGTATTTACTCCCTCACGTAAATAGTTTGATTGCATAAAAGCACTTGCATTAAAGAAGTCAAAATAACGTTTGCGACCAAGCAGGGTTGTAGCAAAGCCCTGTTGCACTATCTCTTCTTTTTTTATCTCCAAATATTGCTTTACACTTGGAAAATTCGCAAAATAGCTTTCAATATAACTTTTTGCTTGAGCTTGTGGAATCTGCAAAGTTTGAGCAAGCTTCCTTGCCCCCATGCCATAGATAAGACCAAAGTTAATTGATTTTGCAATACTTCGTAAAGATGCAAAATGCAAATCTCTTTCTTCACCTTGCACGAATAAAGTATCAAGCGAATCTTGAAAAATACGTTTTGCTGTTTCTGCATGAATATCTATATTATTTTTAAAAGATTCTACAAGAACAGAATCTTGACTAAAATGTGCTAAAAGCCTTAGCTCAATTTGTGAATAATCAAGGCTTACCAGCACTTTACCATCTGATGCTTCAAAGCCTTTACGTATAGACTTGCCAAGTTCACTTCTCACTGGGATATTTTGCAAGTTTGGAGACTTTGAGCTAAGTCTCCCTGTATTTGTGCCTGTTTGCACAAAAGAAGTGTAGATTCGTTGGCTATTTTCTTGTAATTTTAAGATTGGTTCAACATAGGTGCTAAAAAGTTTAAAAATTTCACGATATTCTAATAATACTGGAATCACTGGGTGAGAATCTTTTAATATAGTAAGTGTAGTTTCATCAGTACTGTATCCCGTTTTTTTCTTTTTTTGCGTATCGAGTTTCAGTTTTTCAAATAAAACTTCAGAAAGTTGCTTTGTGGAATTAACATTAAATTCATAACCTGATATTTCATAGATTCTCCGTTGTAATGTTGCAAGTTGCTGTTGAAAATCTTTCTTTAAAGCATAAAAATATTCATAATTCACTTGTATACCAGAATCTTCTAAATGACAAAGTGTTTGGATAAACGGAAACTCAAGGTTTTTTGCTAAAGCAAGCAAGGGAGATTCGATGGTTTGTGTCAATACCTCATAGAGTCGATATGTGGCTACCGCATCTTCACTTGCATACTCACTTGCAATATCAAGTGCAATATGAGAAAAATCGCTGCCCTTTGGGACAATATCGCTAAAGGCAATCATGGTATGTTTAAAATGTTTTTGCATAAGAGAATCAAGCTTAAGGCTTTGATTTGGGTCATGCAACCATGCTAAAATCATAGAATCATGAATTGCTTTTTGTGGGCGAATGCTAAAGTTATGCCATGCGATATGCATGTCAAATTTGATATTATGTCCGATGAGTGGGTAATCAAATAATATTTGCAATGCTTTTTTAGCTGCATGCTGTGAGATTTGTTTTGGAATCTCGCACGTTGATGTCATATTAACTGACGTATCTTTCTGGGAATGTGTCGTATCAAAGAGGGAATTGACTGGAGTTTCTTGATATTCTCTCTGCACACCACCATGTAGAAATGGGACATAATATCCATGTCTGCCATCAAAGCAAAAACTAAAGCCAACCATATTTGCCTTTCGTATATCAAGTCCATTCGTTTCACAATCAAAGGCTATGAGTGTATCTTTGTGAATGGATTGTAGTATGTCAAATAGCCTTTCTTCGTCAACAATAGTCTCCCATGTGTAATGAAATGGTGGTGTATCAGTATGAGTAAAATGCCTTATGGTATTAAGATTCTGGAATTTTTTGGGCATTAGTGTTGTCGATATAATTTTATTATCAGAAATATTGGAATCTTGTGTAATGGTATACGAGGATGTGGGTATGATTTTTTGTAAAATCTTTTGTAATTCATATTCTTGTAATTGTTCCTTGATATGCAAAAGAGGAGTGGTATCATGCAAATACTGTCGCGATATAAAATCAAAATCTGACAATAAATCTTTTTTTAATGTTACGAGCTCTCTGCTTAAAAATGCTTCATTTTTTTGTTCACTAATAAGTTTTACCATTCTTGTACCCAATAATTGCAACATTTCATCATTCTTATTTTGCATCGCATCATACAAAGATTCTAAGGTTTTAAAAGAGTGTACAATAATTTGTGCACCCTTTGCTCCAATGCCTTTTATGCCCGGTATATTGTCGCTTGTATCACCAACAATACTTTGATATGTAATAAATTCATCTGGTGTAACTCCAAATTTTTCTTTACACTCTCGTGCCGTAATCTTTTGCCTTTTAGCATAATCAAAGATATAAATAGAATCATCAATAAGTTGATATAAATCTTTATCATGACTTATAATTTCTACAAGAAAACCTTGATTCTTTGCTAAAGTTGCCAAAGTTGCTATACAATCATCTGCTTCATATCCTTCAAGAGATAATGTGGGTAATCTCATCGCTTCAAGCCATGTAATAGCGATAGGTAATTGTAAGAGTAAATCTTGTGGTACTTCTTTTCTATTTGCTTTATATTGTGGATAAAACTCTTTACGCCTATTTGTGCCTTGTCCTTCTAGTGTAAAAATAATACAAGTATGCGGGTTATCTTTATAGAGATTGAATATAAAATTAGCAAAACCTGTAAGCAAGGAAGTAGGAAAATGTTTAGAGTTATGCAAGGGAGGTAAGGCGTAATAACTACGAAAAAAAAAGCCGAATGTATCAACTAAAATAATTTTCATATTGCTCCTTAAACACATGGATGCTTATCGATAATTATAACGACAACAAATAAAGAACATATAACGTAATAAGTAATTCCTACATTGGAATACAATATAAGTGCAGAAAATAGTGTAAAAAATAATGGGCTTGACATCTCCATTCATTGAAATTTTAGAGAATCTTATAATCTAAATTACAATAGAAATTCTAAAATCAAAGCAATGTTGTTTATTATTAAAGCCGTATAACAACCAAATAGATTGAGTTCAAATATTTGGTTATGAAATCTTAGATTACTACTATTCAAAAAATGTAGATTCGTTAGTTTATAAACTCCTTATGCTACTAAAACTCACTCATATTTTTGACTCCTTATGACGTATCTGTATCTCTATAATATTTTCTTTAGGATTGACTACAAATCTCTATAAGTTAACAACTTTTCAAATACAATCAGTCATAAGACTATACAATTCATCAAATACTATTGTATTTCTAAAATTACTTAGAATATAACACTTTATGTCTTCAACAAAATGGAACTCTTAACAAAAAATCACATTTCAATTATGAAAAACTTTTTATTGCACTAAACTCTCTAAGTTTTCATTGCCAGACATTTTTATGTGTAAATAAGAAATATCCTGTTTGCAATGTTTCTTTATTTTCATCACTTTCATAGGCAAATAAATTATATCCTGCCTCTATGCAATAATCCAAAATTTCTTTTTGTGTCATCATATTTTTAACCCATATTGGATTATGTGTGCGATTAAGATTACTAAAATTATAACTACATAAAAAATAAAAAGGTTCTAAACCAAAAATCTGTTTTAACAAACCTTTAACATCATAAATATATTCAAGGACACCAGCACAAACCACCAAATCAAAGTTTCCCATATTAGGCAATGATTCATTATTTAAATCACAAATTATCGTATCTTTTTTATGTTGATACAAATCAACCCCAATATATTTTTGAATAGGAATATGCTGCTCATTCAAAACATCTCTCAAAAATTGCTTTCCACAACCAATATCTAGCACAGATTCAATCTTTTTATACTTTTTAGCCTGTGGGAGCAGCTTTAAAAGTATCCGATATCTTTCTACAAACTCTAAACTATATTCAAAATCTTCTTTCCATGTATTTTCGTGGATATTTTCATGGGCGACTAAACTACTATTACCCCCCCCCCGTAATACTAATTTCACTTTTGATTTGGTATTGTATCATTTCCTTTTTTATTGCATTACCCAATATTCCTTCATTTGCTTTTTTCCTTACAGCCTTTTGGGTATTTATCTTAAAATTCTTTAACATCTTTCGTTTTAAATCCTCAATGAAAACAAGATATTTATTTTGATTTTTCATCTAGCATTGCCCCTTTTTTAAATTTTCACAGTATAAACAAAATTAATTCCAATAGTATGCAAAATTTCTCTCACAGAACAAAGCAATAAATAAGAATATTTATCGCAAAAACTCATAAGTGTGCCTCATTCAGGAGCAAAAGCTCTACATTGTATTACACTTGTATTAGAATCTCAAGCATTTTAACTTTGTAAAGCCCTTTCATACAATAGAATCTAAAGTGTAGATTCTAGAATCCTTAGATATTTCGACTATCGTCTCAATATGACATATTTGCAGATTCTAGATTTTTATACACACATGTTAATCTGTCATGTTGAGCATATAAAATATTCGAAACATTTAAAATTCAAGAATCTGGAAAGATTCTAGATTCTTTTTCATATTATAGAATTCACCAATAATTATATAAGAATCCTCATTAGGAATAAATTATACAAAAACATATACTATACATATTTAAATATTGCAGAATCCATATAATCTATTAACAACCCTACTATCCATTTGACATTCATCTGCACATACCAAATCTCAATCTAACTTTCACTTGAGATGCTACCATATACAAAGATACTGTATGAAACTCTATGTAGACTATCACATGTAAAGCAATATATTAATTAAAATAAATATTTCACACATTATTATACAGTCTGTCAAAATACTATATAATTCGTTGTAATCATCATATCTGCATAATGGAGCTAATAAGTATGGAATCGCTACAAAAGATATTTTTTGATTTACCTGTTTTAATAAGCTTTTTCGGTGGGATTTTAAGTTTTCTTACACCATGTATTTTACCGCTTATCCCTTCATATATGAGTTATATTTCTGGTGTCGGACTACACGATATGCACAATCATTCAAGACTCCATATCCTACGTAGTGCTATACTTTTTGTTAGTGGTTTTAGTCTCATTTTTTTTCTTTTATTTCTTGCGATGATTAATGTAATTGACAATTTTTTCAATTATGCTATAGTCCGTTATCTGTCTGGTGGATTAGTTATATTGTTTGGGTTACATTTTTTAGGAATATTTAAACTACAAATACTTAATCAAACAAAGCAACTTAATGTGAAAAAACTAGAAGAATATAAATTTCTCAAATTAATCGCACCATTTATTATTGGTGTAGGTTTTGCAGCTGGTTGGACACCATGCACTGGTCCTATTGTAAGCTCTATTGGATTACTTGCATCAAGTAATCCAAGTCTTGCTATTGTATCTAGTTTGGCTTTTATTATTGGGTTATCACTACCTTTTTTATTATTAGCAATATTTTTAGAAAAAGGCTTATATATTATTAGAAAGCTAAAAAAACAAATGCGTATCATAGAGATTCTATGTGGTATATTTCTTATTATTATAGGATTATTGATTATGTATGGTGCATTTTAGAACACATGACATAGAGTTCATATTTCTTCAAAAGAAACTATTTACTGTCAATATTCAAAAAAATCAATGATTCATCATGCAATGTTAATGTATCTAAATGATATTGTATGATTTGATTTCCATAATATTGAGCATAAAAAATAGAAATTTTAAAGATATAGAATTTAAAATTTATAGTTATTAGAAGTTGTTATATTTTAATCTTTTGTTAGATTCTAACTCTTGGATTCTAACTCTTGAAATAGTTTCTTATTGGGAATCTAAACTCTGTTATTTTAACTTTGCAAGGCAAGTTATTGTATAAAATAGTATTGTAAACTATAATCTCTGTCTATCATCTCATTTGGATTTCATATTTTCAGAGTATAGCAAAAATTAAAGGCAGCAAAATGAAATAATGCATTGTTGTTAGAATCTCTGTGATGTTGCTATCTAATTATAAAATTTTGGGATTCAAACAACTTTCCTAAAGATGTTTGCTAGAATAAACAATAAAAGATTCTGATTTTAGAATCTTACATCTTTTATTGTAGTCCATAATGCTATAATGAGATATGATATGTGTGTAACACTACTGCTACAATCCATTTATTCCCATTTATAATAAGTATGCAAAAGCTTCTTAGGATTTAGTGTGCATGTATAATGCCACTTCAAGTCTCCCTATACATGGTATACTTATCAAATATTTACACCATCGCTCCATAGTATCTCTTCTACCATAGATTTTTAGGTTTTTATGTTAAATAGTATTTTATGCTCCACCATAATACAAGCATCCTGCACTACAATGATATTATAGGGTTCTAATAATGCCGAAATCTCACTATGTATAATATCCTTTTGCATCCAAAATACCTTTGGAAGTCTGATATTGCATTGACTGTGCAATGCTATCATCTCTTTTGCAATATCAAAGCACACATCAGCCTTTCGGAATAATACAAGACAATCAAGATGATGTGTGCTAAGGAGTTGTCTAGTGCTATGATACACCTTTTGATTTGCAATATATTCTTCTTTAGGATAGACTGGATATACACAAAAGCCTTGTGTTATTAAATATGCACCAACCCTATGGCTATCTTTTTGTGGATTGGGACTAAAACCCACTATGCCAATTTTGTGTATTGTTGAAAAATCTATTTTCTCTTTCATATATATCCTCAACAATGATTCAATACACTAACTTTCTGTACGCAGACTATATGCTCTCCATACGAAAGCAATAGCCAATCCAAACATCAGAATCTTAAAAATCCATACACTTTGGGCATGCATCGAAGAAAAATTATCACTTGCAAGATTCTCTACATTAAGTATAAAGGGTGTATAATACCATACAAAAAGAGCAATACATAGAATATTTATTCCGCCAATAATTAACCACACTTTACGATACTGTTGCCTTAATATTGCACTTATAATTTCATAACATGCTATCACGACAAATAAAATCTGTAGATATACATTGAGTCTCATAAAAATTCTACCCATTATCATACCACTTTCATATTGTGTAATATGTGGAAGAAAAGATTCTATTTTGAATACCACAGGTGCGGCAAATGCACCACATGCAATAATTCCACCTATCCCAATGCCAAGCAATAAGAGATAAAAAACATCTGCTATTCTAAAAAATTTTACCATTACACAGCTCCAATATTAATGCAATCATAGCACAAGTATATCATAAATTTGTTATGATTATTATTTTTGTATCTTTGATTATGCTATGTGACTATTATAAAATAACTGCCACTACTAGACCAATCGACAAATAATACGGTTCACACAAAACTTTTATTGTACATTTTAATCGATATGAAACTCTGCTATAATTAGTATCCTAACAATTTAAAAGTGAGGTATTCATGATTTCTATTGTAATTCTAGCTGCCGGAGCTGGCACTCGTATGCAATCAAATATCCCTAAAGTTCTTCATACAATATGTGGAAAAAGCATGATTGCTTATCTAATAGATGAGGCTTTAGCAATAAGCTCAGATATACACATCGTTTTATATCATAATAAAGATTCTATCATGACATATTTACAGCAACACTATCAATCTCATATTATCGATAAAATTACATTACATACCCAACTGCATGATGTATATCCTGGCACAGGCGGTGCATTAATGCAAAATGAAAAACAGATGCTTGATATAAAAGGTGATAGGATTTTGATTTTAAATGGAGACACGCCATTATTTTTTCATGATTCTATGCAACATTTACTTTGTGGGATTGGAGATATTAATATCGCAGGTTTTTATACTGATAAACCAGATGGATATGGCAGAATTATTCAAAAAAATGAGTATACCATGCAAGATAGCACAATAGGGCTTCACAGCTTTGAAATAGAAGAAATTATAGAGGATAAAGATTGTAATGATGAGCAAAGAAACAATCACTATGTGAATGGCGGCATTTATTGTTTCAAAAAAGAGATTTTGCAAAAATATATCCCACAATTACAAAATAATAATGCACAAAAAGAATATTACCTTACAGATATTATTAAGCTTGCATGTCAAGATAATAAAGATAAAAAACATTTTGCAATGACATACCAATATGATGAAAAGGTATTAATGGGAATCAATACAAAACTACATCTTGCAAAAGCCCAAAATATTATGCTACAAATATTAAGACAAAAAGCCATGCTTCAGGGTGTCATTATGGATATGCCAGAGAGCATTTATCTTGATTATGAGGTGCAATTTGAAGGTGAATGTAAATTAGAAAATGGTGTAAGAATCACAGGTAAAAGTCTCATTAAAGATAGCACAATAAAGGCACATAGTGTTATTGAAACAAGTCAGATTGTATTAAGCGATGTTGGACCACATGCACATATACGTCCACAATCAACTATTATAGAATCACATATCGGGAATTTTGTAGAATGTAAAAATGCCACATTGCATGGAGTGAAAGCTGGGCATTTAAGCTATCTTGGGGATTGCGAAATACAAGATGGGACTAATGTCGGAGCAGGAGTTATTACATGTAATTATGATGGCAAATCCAAACATATAACAAAAATTGGCAAAAAGGTATTTATAGGAAGTGATTGTCAGCTTGTCGCTCCAGTCAATATTGAAGATAATGTGTTAATTGCAGCGGGTAGCACAATAACACAAAACATTAAAAAAGGTTCCCTAGCGATAGCTAGAAGTACACAAAAAAATATTGAAAATGGATTCAATAAGTTTTTTGATACAAAATAATATGCACAACAATCTAACATTTACATATAAAAATCTCCTTATCCAAAACTCAAATTACCGACAACACAAAAAACAGCATAGACTTAATACCGATTTTTACAAACTTATGCAAATGCAAAGAGATTCAATACTTTTTGGATTAAAGATTAACAAAGTAGGCACCTAGCAAAAATAAAGAGAAAAAAGGCAAAGAATACCACAAGAAAACCTAAGTAATACACAAAAATAACCAAAATAAAAAAGACTAAGATAATAGCTACTTATTACATGAAATTCTTATTAAATAGATTCTCATATCCAATGAAACTTTTGATTCAATGTATTTTCTTGCTTTTAAGAAAATAAGTCAAAGATAGAAAATACAAGACTTTAGATAAGGATAGAATGGCATTATATAGCTTTGTCCAGAGCTTTAATACAATTTTGGCATAAGCATTTTTGAGTCTGTGGCAGAGGTTTTAGCCTTCAGACTATGAGACTCTCCAAAAAACTAAAAGATTCTTTCAAAGCTGGTAATGTGTTAAAAAATATTGCCTACTCTTTAGTATGGCAATCTAGCAAAACCTTTATGTAACATGATAAGCAGAAGTTGAAAAATGATATGTAAGATTCTGAAATCTTAGATTCTACAATCTTTGCAAATTCACTATCTTGCTCTTGTAGTAATGCCACAATATCCGCATTTTTAGAATCAGCATTAAGGCATATTTGCTTTGTGTCTGTTTTAAGGGTGGCAAATTCTTGCAATCTTTTTAGGGTATCCTTAGCATAGCTATTAAACCATTTTTCTATACTAAAGAGGGGCTTACAGATTCTGCCATGCTTCTTGCAATAATAGCTTTGAGTGATAGGCTCTTGCAAGGTGGCTAAATCACTATGCGTAGTTGCTCTACAACTTCTAGCTGTGCGACTTAGTATGATTTGTAGTATGTCTTGTAGATGCTTTGGTGCTTTTTTAATCTCATTTTTTATTAATACAATCTCCTCTTTTATAGAGGGCATATACCATTTTTCAAGAAAGCCCTTTTGAAATCCCTTTTGTGTGTTGAGCCGTGTATCGATGTGAAATTCTTGCAAGATATTTTTATATCTTGTTAAAAATTCTTTTTCCTTTTGCTTACCATAAGCTTTCTCATCGATTTCTTTTAAGGCAACTTTTCTTTTAAAATCTCTTGGAAAATGCTTGGCATTAAAGGCACTTAAAGCTTCATTTAAAGCAGTGGGATTAGATTCTAAAGCCTTGCTTAGTCTTTGTAACTCTAGCTCTAAAATTTGCAAATCATAATCTTTTATCTTAGCATTTGAAAGCATTGTATTAAAGCTTGAGATTTCTAAGCCTATGGCGTACATTCCTAGCTCATTTGCTACACATAAACTCGTGCCAGAACCACAAAATATATCAAGCACTATGTCTCTTTAAGCTTACCTAAGAGGGCAAATACGATTGTTTTTTGGGTATTGAGGTATTACAAGAAAGAGAGATAGAAAGTCTATGATGATAATGGTAAGCTTTTAGCAAGTATTGCTTGACAAGATAATAAAGCCATAGGTGGCAAATGTGCTAATGGTAGGATATTTTCTTACCCTAATTGATGAGGATTATGCACCCTGAATTCATAACGACACCCTGATAAGGCACAAGAAATCTATGAATAGAAGGTTTTGTGAATAGAAAATCTGCGAGTGGCGAACCAACCATAGCCCTTTAAACGTAATGAGATTGGGAACAACATTGATGAATTAAAACATTCATAATTTGATAAATAGTAAGATTTTATCATTACAATTATGGCTATAATATCGTAAAGAGTCTCACTCTTATAGTAGTAAATGAATAAACTCTAGCCCTAGAGAGATATTCATAAGAGAAATATTTGTGGTTTACGGATATTTATAGGACACATCATAAAAATTAAAGGATTGGCATGAAAACACTATCATTTTTTCTAATATTTTTATTAAGCCTAGTAGCGTATGCGGCTGATTCTATGTCAAATAACTCTAGTGATGCTAATAATATTCCATCCTTGGGATTTGACAATAATGAGTATAGAGAGTTTGAGAGTGGACAAGATGCGATAACTTGGTGGTCTAGACTCTATGCTGGACTGATATTAAGCAAAGAGGAAAAGGACATCGTCTATGATTATACCTTTGGGAATTTTTTTATGATAAATGACAAATTGCGTGCAGGCGAGCCGCTAGACTCACTTACACAAGAGCAGAAAGAAAAGGTTACCTTGCTAGATAAGACATTATCAAAAACGATTATTTTTGAGAATATTAAAACCTATCGCTATGAGAAGCTAGGCTTTATCACGAGGCTTATAGATTCTAAATTTTTCTTTGAGAATGTCTATAAAAATGGCAAATTTATCGATGGTGCAGCCGAGCGGTATCTAAGCACACTTGTAGATAAAAAATATCAAGACTATGGCTTTATGTCTACTACACTCTTGCGTAATGCCGTGTTTCAAGATAGGGCAGTGGAGCTTATCATCAAGGTGCCAAAATTTAGCGATGCAATGTTTGTGTCTATGCCAGAACTTGCCGCCTTTAATACACAATATGAGTTACTTTTCCCACGCAATAGAATTCTAACTATCGAGTCCTTTGGCATTTCACAAGACAGACGACGAGTAAGTTTTGTTGTGAAAATGCACCCACCTTGCTACGCTAATAGCACTTGTGAGATTCCAAGAGTGGATAATCTTAAACAGCCAAATGTTAAACCACTAATCGATTCTTACAGAGAGAAAAATAAGCAAAATAACAAATCATTATAAAGCTAGGAAAGAAAATTATACTAAAAATCAAAACAATAGAAGCAAAAATATCATCGCTCCCTCAAAATTGCCTGTGTGATTATGCGGCAAATCCTTATATAGTCTGTACCTTTGCGTACAAATACTGCTATGCATGCTTTATGAAAAATTTAGCAATCATCAAAAACCTTGGGGAGAGTTTTTAGATGTGAAATATTGACAGAGCATTAAGAATTGCAAAAAATATGCTAACAAGGCGATTTTTATAGGTTCCGTAACTAACCCGTATAATCTTACAAGAGATATTATGAAAGGATAAGAGGTTTATTAGAATAGCTCAAAAATAGTAATGCAAAGTTTAGCATAGCGGCAAAATCAGACTTAATCCTAAAGGACTTGGACCTACTTAAAGACTTTACAAATCTTAGACTCATGGTCATCAATATTTTAGATGAGTGTTTCAAAAGAGATATGAATAAGAAGTATCTATCAAAAAGCAGCTAGAGACTATGAGAGTGTGCTATGAGGCGAGGATTCAAATGACTTGTTTTGTTTCACTAATCTTTCCAGAAATCACTGATGTCAAGATGATTATCAATGAAGTCAAGATTTATTGTAACCGTATTTGGCTTAAAAATCTCAATTTACACGGGGTTATAAGAGCGTGATTATGCGATATAGGAGCTAGAAATATCTGCATTTACTAAGATTGTATCAATATCTTTATATCATAATGAAGTATTAGGAGCGATTAGATTCTAAACTTGCCTCTTTTGTCAATTCGCTTGGGTTTAAATATGTAATAATCGATGACAATGTGTCGCGTGATAATGTCCTGCCTATTGTTGTGAATTATTTTTATCACGATAAGATAAAGAAAAATGCAAATTTCATCAAGTTTGAGAATCTAGAATCCCCATTATTTCTCTATGAGATTCTAAAACCTACAAACAACCAAGAATCTAAAAACCTAGAATCCAAAAGAATCTTTGTGGATTTTAGAATTTTTATTACTCTATGAGAGATATTTCACTATTGCTCAATGGTGGTGATTTTATAACCTAGTCATATTGAGGCGTTAGCTGAAATATCTAAAGTGCAGATTCTAAACTTTTTTCATAAAAGGCAATTTGAAATACATTCCAGAATCCCCTTAGAGATTCTAGAATCGTCCGTAAGCGTACATATAAAAGTATAGATTCTTAAGCTTTTTGTAAAGCCTTTCTTGTAAATTCTAGAATCTCTTTTTAAATGGCTCACAAAAGAAGACTTAGGGACATATTATCTATTAGAAAAGAATCCTGAAAATGATGATAAATATTGGGATAGATACCATACTATTGAGTTTCAAGACTTAGAAGCAGTTAAGGGTTTTACGTCTTTGGTGCAATATTATAATGTTACTGATGATAATTCTTATCTAGGGTATGAAACAAGTGTTAGCACGACTTGGGATAAGACAGAAAATAATAAAACGCAAAAACAAACACACAACATCACAGACAATAGCCGCATAAAATTTGTGAAAAAAGCAAGAGAAGTGCTAAAAGGTAGTGCAGTACGTTTGCAATGGATTGGTTTTTCTAAAACAATAACAAATTTTTATCGGGATAATCCCTATAATTTTTTATCTACCGACAAAACACAGAATGTTTTTGCTAGATGGATAGTAAGAAGCCCATATTGTGATTCTACAAAATATTATGAATGTGAATATGATGTCTATACTTATGGAAATAAAGAAGTGCATTTTTATAATTTTGTGTATGAAATTACAAATTATAAAGAAGGCATGAGTGAGAAAGATTTTAAGTATGGAGAAAAATTGATTTTATACGATAAAAATCCAAGAATCTATAATCCCACACAATACATTTGGGAAGTGCGAGGACAATTAGAAAATGTGAGTTTGCGTTTTAAGAGCAGGACCATTAATTTATGGTATTCAAGAGACATGTTTGTAGAAGAGGAAGTTACTAAAGTATCAAGACCTTATGTCATAGACTTTACAAAAAAAGAATATGTGTTTGAGAATAGACATCAAATACCAAGTGATAGCTTTCAAGTATTCCTCAATTATGACAAAAAAACGCAATTTGGGCTTTTTACAATGAATTCTATAAAGAATAATCTTAGTACATCGATGGCTATCGCACAAAACACACAAAAAGAATTTGTGAAAACGACTGTGTATCACAATAGCAAAGATGACCAATGGACCACTTATTTTGGAATCAATGCGTTTTTGAATCCTAAAATGCATGCAACTTTTTTGTGAGAGTCTGCAAATAGCCGAAACATCTAAGAATCTAATAATATTTAAGACGTCATGTGTGAAGCGAATGCGAAACATTTACGTCATGTTGAGGATATGTAATATCCGAAACATCTCTATTATGAGATTCTTCGGTTAAAGCCTAAGACATGACGTGTTTTGTCATGTTGAGCGTAAGCGAAACATCTCTATGCGAAACATCTAAACCTTTTCTTGTGATATGACTAACCTCTATTTTTAGATTCTTCATATTTTTAGATTCTTCGGCTAACACCTCAGAATGACGGATTCTGTCATGTTTAGGATATGCAATATCCGAAATATCCACATCTTACTACTATTTCATTATCTTGTAAATCATAGTTAAATTTATCTTTTATAGCTTGTTTGAGTGTGGCTCTTGATTGCTCGTTTAAGCTTTTTAATCCTGTGGCTCTGTGATTCCCCGCTATAACTTTGCCATATTTATCTGTGATTCTTGTTTTAATAACATTTGATACTATAAAATAGGATTCACAACCCAAAAAGTGCGGAGGCTTACGCCCCCTAGCCTTATTTTTTAAAAGTTATTCTAAAAATAATACTAAACATAGTAAAATTTAGATATACTTTCTATGTTTTTTCATAGTAACACCTTTTGGGTAAATTCGCCCCTTATTGCTAAGGGGCTTTTTTATTATACAAAAACTTTTTTAAAACCTTGAATCACATCTCATAGTTTATTTACGTCATTCTGAACGAATGTGAAGAATCTCATAATATTAGATATTTCGGGCTTAAAAGCCCTCAACATGACAAAACACGTCATTCTGAAGGAGCGATAGCGACTGAAGAATCTAAAAATAAAGGTTTAGATTCTTCACATTCGAAAGACATGACAAAAGGTTTAGATGTTTCGACTTCGTCTCAACATGATATATTTGCAGATTCTAGAATCTAATAAATACGTCATATTGAGCGAAACGAAATATCTAAGATTCTAGAATCTATACAAAGGCTTTGTGTTTTACGCGATAGCTTTGCACCACAAGTGAGCATTACTTTGCAAATGACTTTTATGAAAAAGAATATGCTATCTATAGAA
>CASFZH010000044.1 GCA_949299115.1 uncultured Helicobacter sp.
TTTTATGTGCCACTTATTTTAGGATTCCATTATTTTTTCTTTCGTTTTTATCAAAAACAGAAAAAAGAAGTGCTAAGTAGAATCTTTTTGAAGCTTTTTTGGCTATTAATATTATACTATGGTTTATCCCTTGTTTTAATACAGGTACGTGTCCCAAGTAGAGGGCTTATTCTATATTTTCTCATTTCAATGGGTATATTTCTTTTCCTTTATCAAGAATTTATGTGCTATCTACAAGCCACAAATAAGAATATCAAGAGATTCCAATATGCTATAACTATTGCTTGTTGCACACTAGGATTCTATGTCCTTATAGCCTATACTGATGGGAGAATCAAATGGAATACTATGGTAGAATCTATACAAGAGCAAAAAAGAGAGGGGAGAGAAGATATTGTAATAGATGCAAAAACATTTAAGCGAATATATTGGCATTATGGGAGTTGGGATGGTATCGGTCATGACCCGCATGGCTGGAGAAACCCTTTTTATGCTAATTATTTTGGAGTAAAAACTATACTTGCTAAATAACAGCTTTTTGCAATGTGCTATATAGCTAAAATAACTGTATTGCTTTTTGCATTTATATCATTTATACATAATCAAAAATAATCACTAAAATATGCCTTACCTTCTGGGACAATCTCCTCTAAAACACTAATGGTTTCATCGCTAGCTTGCAATCTCCCGATTTGACGTAGATAAAGCGGGCGTTTGTAGCCTAGCAGCATAGTAGTAAGTGTTTGGATATTCAGTGCTACATTGTGGATATAGTTTTGTGTATTGCTTGGTGATTCTACAACCTCAACATGTAATTGTTGTTGATTAAAATGAAGCACAAAACATTTGTCATTCCATTCTAGTAAAGAATCTTTCACAATAAAGCAAAGCTGCAGTGATTCTGGGATACATTCAAAAGGATACTGTAACAAAAATTGCTCAATATCAACAATCCTTGCCATAATATAGGGCTGTGTCGTTTCTTCAATATGCCCATCTTCTAATAAAAATGCAAGATTATGATTACTATAATTTGCTCCTCTAATGCTATCAAACATAGATTGGTGGGCATTAATATATCCCCAAATTCCATATCTTGCTTCTTCATTAAGATATATCATTTCTTTAATAATAAAAATATCATTATCTAATAAATAAACAATATATCCCATTGGTTTATTAGCAATATCATAATAGATTGCTACAATCTCATCATCAACGTCCCAACGCCAATATTCGTCCCACGCAAGTTTATCACGTATCAAACAACCATGTGTTTGTCTCGCAAATCTATCATGCAAGGCAATTAAATCTTTAGAATCTTTTGCTACTCTTTGAATCATGCCATCAACTTTTGGTACTTTTGGCATTTGGTGGTCTGCTAATTTAAATGTCATTTTATCGCTTATTATCTCCCACCCACGTGAACGATAATAAGGGATAGAATAGGGATATAAACAAGCAATGCTTTGCTTATTGTTTCGCATAGTTTTTAGAATCTCACGCATTAAATCCATCATAAGTCCGATACCGGAATATTCTGGATATGTCGCCACACCTGTGATTCCACCCATTTTATATATAGTATTATAAATGTTGATTTGCATGGGGTAAAGGGCGATTTGTGATATGAGTTTGTTATTATGAAACCAACCTAGAACATGAGCATTTTCAAGTATAGGTGATTTAGAGGCTTTTAGCTCCTCATTATCCCAATCAAAGTGAAATAAATCTTTCTGCGTAACCTGAAAGGCATAACGTAAAAGCTCGTGAAACTGTTCCACATCGTTAGAATCAAGTCGCCTTAATGTCAATTCAGATTTAATGTGTGATTTTCGCATATATTTTGCTCCTTTATTCAATAATAGACTAGAATTATAATAAATCATCAATAATAAATATGGCATTATAGATGATTGGTAATTGTTTCTACTAAAATGACAGTGTTTTCTTGCTTTTGCATTGTTTTTATTAGAAATCTGACACAATGATAATAATATAACACAATAGTGCTTTTTTGGTTATAATAGAAAATACATTAGTATCTGAAGGAATATTATGAAAAGTTATGCTTTCTATTATCATACCAAGACACAATTTCGCTTATTGCATCAATGTGTTATATCTCTGTTTTTTATTTTTATATGGTTTTATACTATGACTTACTTTGTATATGCGGCAAGCTATATACCTATCAAAGACAAAGCCAGAAATGGCTTGGTAGTAACAAGTAGCCCGTATGCCACTGCCATTGGACAAGAGATTCTTAATAAAGGTGGTAATGCTATTGATGCGGCTGTGGCTGTTGGATATGCATTGGCCGTTGTGCATCCTGCTGCTGGTAATATTGGTGGTGGTGGATTTGCCCTCATACACTTAGCAAATGGAGAAAATATTGCACTTGATTTTAGAGAAAAAGCACCCATGCAGGCTCATCACGATATGTACTTGGATACAAAGGGTAATGTGATTCCAAATGCTGCGACAATAGGCTATGTATCTGTCGCTGTACCGGGTACAGTTAAAGGCATGAGTGCTATGCTTGATAAATATGGGACACAGAAATTAGCTGATATTATTGCTCCTGCTATTAATCTAGCAGAGAATGGTTTCATTGTTTCACAAAGACAATCAGAAACTATGTTAGAAGCCCAAAATGATTTTATAAAATTTGCAAGCTCAAAGCAGTATTTTTTAAAAAAAGACAATACGGTGTATCAAGACGGTGATGTTTTAATACAAAAAGATTTAGCTAAAACGCTCAAAATTTTGCAAAAAGAGGGCGAAAGTGCCTTTTATAACGGAAAAATCGCTGCAGCAATTATTCAAGATATGGAAAATAATGGCGGGATTTTAACACAAGAAGATTTAACAAACTATGACATTGTATGGCGAACACCAGTAAAAGGGACATATAGGGGATATGAGATAATATCCATGCCTCCACCAAGTAGTGGGGGCGTACATATCATAGAGATTCTCAATATTTTAGAGAATAGTAATATAGAAAAATTAGGTTTTGCCTCATCACAATCAATACATATCATGGTTGAAGCAATGAGACAAGCTTATGCTGACAGAGCAGCATTTATGGGAGACCCTGATTTTATTATGATTCCAGTCGATACACTCATAAGTAAAGACTATGCAAAAAAAGTATATGGAAATATAAAAGGCAAAGCTATACCGAGCTCTACTATTAAAGCGGGATTAGGAATCTTACCATCAACATCAAGCCCTAATCTCAAAGATGGCGATAATACAACACACTATTCCGTTGTCGATAAATGGGGTAATGCCGTGAGTGTTACTTATACGCTTAATAAGCGATATGGTAGTGCTGTGGCAGTAAATGGATATGGTTTTTTACTCAATAACCAAATGGAAAATTTTGCAATAAAAGCAGGATACCCCAATAGACATGGGTTAATTGAAGGAGAAAATAATGCTATTGTGGCAAATAAACGACCTTTGAGTTCTATGAGTCCAACAATGATTCTAAAAGATGACAATCTGTTTATGGTGCTAGGTAGTCCAGGAAGTGGCAAAATTATTAGTACTTTAGTGCAAGTTATTGTGAATGTGATTGATTTTAGAATGGATATTGTAACTGCCATTCAAATGCCAAGATTCCATACACAATGGCAACCAGACCAAATTGATATAGAAAAATTTGCTTTTAGCCCTGATACTCAAGAGAATCTGAAAAAAATGGGATATAAAGTCGTGGAAACTTTAGATATGGGCGATGTCAATGCTATCATCATTGACTTTAAGGACGGTATAATCTATGGTTCACTTGACCCAAGACGAAAGATTTGAGGTTGCAATTACATAGCAAAATATTGTATGTAGTTAGAAAATTACAATATTTATATTAATAGTGCATATCAGTGAATTAAGTGAGCTACATAAGTCAAAAGTATTAATATAGTCTATCATTACTATTTTGCATCACTTCATTACAATTACATTGGCAAAGCAAAAAAACAACATGCAATTACTCCTTAGTACCGATTCTATGACTTATGATGACTATAATGCTACAACAAAGGCTATAAGCCTCATATCTATCAAAAGAAAGTTATAAATGAAATACTTGATTTTCATAATAGTTTAATAATCGTTACAAAATTACCTAATTTCCATAGTATTGCTTATCACTAAAGTTAGAATCATACTTAAGCTGTGTCTTACACTCACATGTTCGTATGGTTGATAATCGCATAAATTATAACCAATGTATAAGAGTTTTAGTTGAGAGCAAATTATAAAACACTCATACCAATGTCTATCTTTAGAATAAAGGCATTGAATTTGGATATTTCATTGAAGTATTTGCAAATTTGGCATAAATCACCATACGTTAAGACAATCATCCATGTTTATGCTTTCCATCTTCATAACACCATATAGGCTAATAAGGCATGATAAGATTTGTAATTTAGCCAAAGGCTTACGTGTTCTTATTTCATAAGAGTCCATATTTATAATAGGCAGCACATGCACCCTCACTGCTTACCATGCAGCTTCCCATAGGCTTTGTTGGAGTGCAAGCTTTGCCAAACACCTTACACTCTTGTGGTGTAGCTAAACCCTTTAGAATCTCTCCGCATAAACAATGTTTTGATTCTTGTGATTCTACATATTCAATATCAAACACATATTCAGCATCAAATGCTTTGTATTCCTCTTTCAATCTTAAACTAGAATGTTGAATATCTCCCAAACCGCGCCATGTAAAACTTGGAGCAATCTCAAAGTATTGTTCTATTAGTGCTTGAGCTTTAAGATTCCCGTGAAAATTTACTACACGTGAATATTGTGTTTCTACATAATATATGCCTTTAATTTTCTGCTGTATAATCCTCAAAATACTATCAAGCATATCTACAGGCTCAAAGCCACTTATCACAATTGGAATCTTATAATCCTCTGCTAAAGGGTGGTATATCTTAGAGCCACTAATCACACTTACATGTGAGGGAGCAATAAGGGCATTTACCTTTGTTCTTTTATCATCTAAGATAGCACGTACGGGTGGAGGCACTAACACATGATTGACATGCAAAAAGAGATTCTGTATTCCCATATTGATAGCTCGTTGCAATAAAGCTGCACTCATAGGGGTAGTTGTCTCAAATCCAATTGCGAAATAAATAACTTTTTTGTGCGGATTATTCTTTGCAATTTCCAAACAATCAAGCGGTGAATACACAAATCTCACATCAGCTCCTCTTGCTCTTGCGTCGGCAAGACTTCCAAATTCTCCCGGAACTTTTATCATATCTCCCAATGTTACGAGTATTACATCTTGTAACATAGCTAATGAATAAGCTTGGGTAATACGTGATTTTGGCATAATGCAAACAGGGCAACCCGGACCATGTATAAAATGTATCATATCGGAATCTAAAAGCCCTTTGATAGCATATTTCATCAAAGTATGCGTATGTCCACCACATACTTCCATAATATACACATCTTCTTTGAGTTGCTTGGCAATCTCATTAATTTGTTTGCTAAGATGCATAATGTGCTGCTTATCTCGATATGGATTAATAAAATCTTGCATATTTTCCTCCATATTTTCTTTATTGTTAAGTAATGTAGAATTTTTATAATATATGTTGTTTATTTTTATAATATTTCTAATATTGATTAAAAATTGTATCATAATATAAACAAAAATAAAAGTTACACAGAACAAACACTATCACAATTACTATTTGTATGTAATTTAGATAATATGGCAAAAATATATTTTCTGTTTCTATCTACACAAATTATTTGTTTATAGAATCGCTAATAACAAAACTCATACATGATAAAGTTTCTATCAGAGATTTTCATGCTGCCATTCTCATATCAATTTGTGATAGTTATTTGCCGAGAAATAAACTATATGAGAATCTTTAGATTCTCATTATCAAATCACAATATAACACATATAAAATTCATACAAATTTACCAAACTATACTAGATTGTTTCAGAATTACCTGATTCCCAAAATACCTTTAATGCTTTTTTATAGTAAAATCATAGAAGACATGTGCGCATCGACAATAACATAAATGACAAGAAATCCTACGATACAATAGATTCAATATCATTCATTGATTAAAATCTTAAGAGAAACAACGATATTGTCTCATTTTAATATAAATTTAGAATCACAATGCTTAAGTTTTTATATTTTACATTTTTAAAACATTATATTTACCTATTTTATAAACACTACAAATATATGAGATTGAAAGTCATGCCATTCTATACATAAACAATTTACAACAGCACAATAGCACATTTTAAAAACTCTATGAATTATGCTACAATGTTACCATCTTTTACAATATTATGATTCTAACATGAGAATTTCTAAGGTTTCAATAACAACTATGAAGGTATAGAATGTCAACAACACTTGGTTTTACAAACACAAAAAACCCACATAAAAAAGTGCAATTACTTTCTCCAGCAGGGAATCTTCACAAGCTAAAAATAGCCTTGCAATTTGGTGCTGATGCAGTTTATGGCGGAGTAAGTCATTTTTCATTGCGTAATCGTGCAAGTAAGAATTTTAGTTATGAAGATTTTAAAACTGGCATTGATTATGCTCATCAACTTGGTAAAAAAGTGTATGTAACTATTAATGGATTCCCGTTTAATTCACAATTAGATTCTTTAAAAAATCATCTTGCAAAAATGCGTGATTTGCGTCCCGATGCATTTATTATCGCCACACCGGGTATCGTAAAATTAGCCTCAACCATTGCACCAAATATCCCCATTCATCTCTCTACACAAGCAAATGTTTTGAATGTGTTAGATGCACAAGTGTATTTTGATATGGGAGTAAGACGCATTGTTGCTGCAAGAGAAGTGAGTCTGCAAGATTGTATAGATATTAAAAAGGTATTACCAAATTTAGAAATCGAAATTTTTGTACATGGAAGTATGTGTTTTGCCTTTTCTGGAAGATGTTTAATCTCTGCTTTGCAACATGGTCGTGTGCCAAATCGTGGAAGCTGTGCTAATGATTGCCGTTTTGACTATGAATATTATATAAAAAATCCGCAAAATGATGAGCTTGTACGTTTCTATGGCGATGAGTTATATGTTAAAAATCCTGACAATAATACGATAATGAGAATTACTGAAGAAAAAGACATAGGTACATATATCTTTAATGCTAAAGACTTGAATTTAGCTAGCCATTTGCATACTATATTAGAATCTGGTGCAGTTGATGCACTCAAGATTGAAGGACGCACAAAAAGTACATATTATGCAGCCATTACTGCACGCACTTATCGCCTTGCTTTGCAAGATTATTATGCTAATATACATAGACCAAATCTCTATCAACATGAATTGCATACATTGAAAAATCGTGGGTTTACTGATGGCTACATTATACATCGCCCATTTCAAAGGCTTGATACACAAAATCATATAACTGCCATAAGCAATGGTAGCTATCAAGTTTGTGCGGAAGTCGATGAAAATGGTAAAACTTTTTTGTGCAAACACACAATCAGAAAAAATGAAAGACTTGAGATTGTTGCTCCTTTAATGTACTATCCACATAATCTTTTTGCCGCAAATTCATCTATGAATGTGGTTCAAGAATCTTTAGAATCTACAAAACAAAACGAACAATCATTGCTGACACCAAAGCAAAATGAATATGGCACAATAGAAGAAGAAAATGGAAGATATTTTTTACGTCTTTTTCGAATCCTTACACAAAATGGGAAAGAACTCGATTCTATTCATAGTGGAAATACCAATCGCGTTGTTTTGCCATTTACTTTACCGCCACTAAGCTTTTTACGTATAAAAATTTAGTTAGGAGCAACCATAACACATATATCAAAAGTTACACTAGAGACCTGTGTGTTAAAGTTTTTATATTTTTCTTGCAAAAATTGACGAATCAAGGTAAGATTCTAATGTAAAAGCTAATATGGAATTGTATTTTTTAGGAAAAGATATGAGACAACTAGAATTAAGCATTTTTTCATTTGATTCAAGATTAGATTTTCAAAGTGGCTATGTTCGCCAAACTCTGAGCTACACACAACAATCAACGTTAAAAGATATATTACAGCAAATAAATCCAAAGTTATTCGGTTATCAAGAATTTGGTGTAGATAGAGATTTCATTCATTTCAGAATCAATGATATAGCAATTTTTGGGAATTTATATATTGACGAATTGGTCAGCAAATTTGGTTATTCTTGGGTAATTGATCCGCTTAATAAGCGTTATGCTAAAAAAGATTTGCTATTAAATATTGATATGGCATTCACAAAATACCAATCTTTTTTTCAAACTATGCGTTTTATTGCCCCAAGTGAGCAAGCAGAGTTAAAAAAATATATTCCAATAAATTTCATTGCAACATGTCATGATGATGAATATTGTGGTGATGGTTTTTTGCTCTATATACAATGGCTTATTATGCGTTATCCGCTTTATAAAAAAACATTATTGCAAAGTATTGCTCATGTTAATGGTGGCATTTTTGAACATGTTTGCGTTGCTAATTGCTTGTTCCCAGCAAATAATGCAATAGATTTACAAATAGAAGCCTTGCAACATGAGTTATTAAATAGTTCAAAAACTTTTGTCCAAAAAGAATGGATTGCATTTGGGCAAAACATTGTAAAACAATATCCTTTTGAGTGTAAAAATGTTATTATGTCGGACAACACAACATCATATCCCACAAATTTCATGCAAAATATTTTGGCACATAATATTGAACACAAATAACACCAACAAAACATTGATTTCATAGGAGCGTAAATATGTATCTATTATATGATTGTTTGCATAAAAGTCCTTTTAGCATAGCCACTCAAAACGTATTAAAAATACTTGATATTCCATTTAGTCATATCACTAAAAGTTTTATGCCACATGGTGGATATTATGGTCGTATCGCAAAACTTGAACATTTTCTATTTGCGAATATTTATAATATAGCATTGGCAATCCAACATCAAGGAATTTTACTAGCATTAGAGGAAGATTCGTATGCTAACGCCATGTTTGCTATACATCTTATTTTGCATAATCAGAATCTTAAGGATTTTATCCATCATGAATTACAAGCTAATAATATTTCCATTGATTTGGAATCATTATCTGAAAATATTTCATATTTTCCTGCTATTTTAAGCAATCACATTGCAACCATAGAGAAAAATACAAAACTCTATTTTAACACCACGTCTTATAGTCAAAATATGATTCCAAATGTTATGCCAAATATCGGATATGCTAATGGTTTTTCTACATGTCTCTATTATACAAATAGACATTTTGATTGCAATCTTCGTGGTGAATATGCCATGCTTGACAAAATATTTGCTAACATGAGACTTGTAAAATTTGAGAAAGGCTTTAGTACAGAATCTTTTAGTCATCTTGTAGATATTAATATGGAAAAAGCATACCAAAAAAGTGGTGCTATTATGTTTGCTGGAATCGATTTGGGTGTTGATTTCTTCTGTGTATTTGGTGATTCTGTATTTAAAATATTCGATAAGCAACATAATCTTTGTGTAAAGTATTGCAAACGAGATAACATTGCCATACCAATCCTTAATTTGGCACAAATCTTGCTAATATCATTTGATAGAATCCAAGACGCAGGATTTGACTTGCACACTATTAAGCCAGACTTTCTATTAAAAGATGGCTCTATGGTATCATAAAGGTTATGAATGATTGTTGTTTTAAAGATTTTTTTTGCTTGTTTCGTTGGTATGGCATGGTATCATCTCAATGGTTCAGATCAAGCACCAATCGCCGTAATCTTATTCGTGATGATATTACTTGCATCGTTTATTAAACCAATTAGCTATCAAGATCCAAAAGAACGAGATGAATATCGACATAAGATTCAAGAAGCACGTGAAAAAAGACGTATTATTACAGAAAAACAAAAAGAGGAACGCTTAATTTTAAAAAAACAAGCTCTTGAAGCTGAAGAAATGCGTAAGCAGGAATTAAAAAAGAAACTAAAATTATAATATATTAAATTTTAGCATCACAAAAATTAATTGAAGGAAGTACAAATGGAACTAGTCTTATTTCTTATAGCGGCAGGTATTATTTTTTATCTTTATAAAACATTTCAAGTATATTTAAGCAACCCAATTATACCGAATGATAAAGATACATTGCATATACAAGCCAAAGATGTATCACAATCTATTCAAGTAAGCCCAAAAGATAAACTCAAGGCTACAGAGTATGGAATTATTGTGCGAATTTTGGGAAAACTAAGTTTTGCAGATGATAAAAGTTGTGCTTTAGAGGAAAAGCTTATATCAGGCATTATACACGATATGGCTTTAGAATCAGATAAATCAGAAGAAGAATATTTGGAAATCTACAGAGAATCAGCTAATGAAGATATTGAAGAATTGGCAAATTTATTTGCTGCGGAAACAATTGCTCAATACAAAAAACGACTCAAAATCATTGAATTTATGTTTGCACTTTCTTATGCTGATGGGAATTTCACGCAAGAAGAGGAGGATATGATTATTAGTGTCGCTGCTATACTAGAGATTGAAAATGATGATTTTAACAAATTATATGATGAATTTAAAGAAATCAATACAAACACTATCACGTTAACTAAAGATGAAGCAATAACATTACTCGGATTATCGCAAAACTTTACAAAAAAAGAACTTGATGAGCGATATAATCAAGTGGTATCAGAAAAAAGACAAAATATTTTTGACCCCAAAAATCTCACACGTTCATATAATGAGTTTGGGGGACAAGATTTACGTAAATATTCACAAGCCTATATTGTGCTTATAACAGATTTACAAACACAAAATAAAGAAGATAAAGAGTAATAAATAATAAAATATCAAATGAGATTATAGTACTACATTCATTGTATTTAGCAATTTAATCTCTTAATATAAGAAACTTTGTAGAGAAACTTGCGAACGTCTATACCAATCCACATTGACAATCAACTTTGCTTTTTCTAATTGGATTGTATAGAAATATTTATCTTTGATTCTATAAAAGTATGAAGCATTATTGATGCAACATAATAGTATTATCACAATCCTTTTTTCTCTCACTACAACCAAAACTAATAAGAACGACAGAATCAAAAATTGTTTATCTAAAGCCCAACAAATAATATCCAAAAAACAGCAATGCTAGTCTTGATATAAGGCTATAATTTTCTTGTATCAGTATCTTATTGCATTTGTGTGGTAATATTGATTGTTTTTTATCACTATACCACATAACTACATGTAATTCATACGGTAAAAATAGAGATTCTATATCGCCCTGTATTACATAAAGATAACTATTTCATTGATAATTAAATAGAAACTCTTGGGCAATCCATTGTATCCCGTATACCCTTAACTCTAACAATAACGGCAATAGAGATACTTTGGCTATGTGGAAATAGAAGTAGCACTATTAATAAGGATTTAGTATAAAATAGATTCTAGCTAATAGCCCATGCATATTATAACTCTCTAGCAGAAATCAAAAGAAAAACTCTAATTAATCATATCTCTTAGATACTAGCAAGAGCATTGACATACAAAATACTTCAAATACTCATAAAATAGAGATTCATGCCATCATTAGAGTTACTATAATAGTTTTGTCCTATTGTAAAATAACAGAAATAAAATATTATAAGAACAAGCCCATAAACACAGATCTTATAACGACTAGTCTCTACTATAAAACACAATATAGTAATGTCATATGAATACACTGTCTACTGTATCAATTTAAAAAATATTAAGCCTATCGCAAGGTATAAGAATGTATGAATTACCATGATCATACCCACATTATCTTCATAAGATTCTCACATTATTACCATAAAATAAAATGCAATCATTTAACTATTTATGCTATATTTGCATTGCAAAAAACTAAAAACACAATACATATTTTCATTTTTTTGCGCTATTATTACGGCACTAAATCCCAAATTCTACACAAAGGATTGCAAATGAAAAAATCGTTTCTTTTCACTTCAGAATCTGTAACCGAGGGACACCCCGATAAAATGGCAGACCAAATCAGCGATGCAGTATTAGACTACATCATCGCGCGTGATAAAAATGCGCGTGTGGCGTGTGAGACATTAGTTAGCAACGGCTTTTGTGTCATCGCAGGGGAGCTAAAAACTAGCGTGTATGCTCCTATGCAAGAAATCGCACGTAAAGTTGTGCAAGAAATCGGCTACACAGACGCTCTCTATGGCTTTGACTATCGCTCTGCTGCGGTGCTAAATGGTATCGGTGAGCAAAGCCCAGACATCAATCAAGGTGTGGATAGAGCCGATGGCGAAATCGGTGCAGGCGACCAAGGACTTATGTTTGGCTATGCGTGCAGAGAGACGCCTTCGCTTATGCCTCTACCAATATGGCTTTCTCATCGCCTCACAGAGGGGCTAGCGGCAAAGCGCAAGGACGGCAGTCTGCCATTTTTACGCCCAGATGGCAAATCTCAAGTAACCGTGCGATACGAAGATGGCGTGCCCGTGGCGATTGATACGATTGTCATCTCTACACAGCACAGCCCCGAGACACAGCAAACACACTTAAGAGATGCAGTGATTGAAGAAATCGTGCAAAAAGTATTGCCAGCAAAATATCTCAATGACAATATCCGCTATTTTGTCAATCCCACAGGGAAGTTTGTAATCGGCGGACCACAAGGTGATGCGGGGCTTACCGGACGCAAAATCATCGTGGATACTTATGGTGGGAGCTGTCCGCATGGTGGTGGGGCATTTAGCGGAAAAGACCCAAGCAAGGTGGATAGAAGTGCGGCGTATGCAGCCCGCTATGTCGCTAAGAATCTTGTGGCAAGTGGCGTATGCGATAAAGCGGTAGTGCAAGTAGCCTATGCTATCGGGGTGGTAGAGCCTGTCTCAATCCTAGTGGATACGCAAGGCACGGGCAAGGTGGAAGATTCTAAACTCACAGAATGTGTAAAGCAAGTCTTCCGTTTAACGCCAAAGGGCATTATAGAATCGCTTGACCTCTTGCGACCGATTTACCAAAAAACCGCTGCATATGGACATTTTGGACGAGAGCTACCTGAATTTAGCTGGGAGAAAACAGATAAGATCGAAGCGATTAAAGACTTTTGTGGAGTGAAGTAAGATTTGTTTAGGGAATTGTAAAAGCAAAGAGAAAACACAATTAGGAAAAAGCAGTGAAAGCCAGTGAAAGCACCTTTTCTTTTATGCAAGAAGAGAATCTTATAGAAATCCCTTTTTTCCAAAGGGCGTATGTATGGGAGCAAGAGCAGTGGGAATAGCTTTTTGATGATTTATTAAAGTTTTGAGAACAAAAAGGAACGATTTTTATCGTATCATTATTTACTCATTTTTTTACTTTTCAAAAAATTTGTAAAGCTTTTAAATGTTTTATGTGTATAGCCTAACTTTTCCCATATTTTGCATTTAGATTCGCACTATCTAGCATAGCTTTGATTTTTGCTATATCCTTTCGTATTCGTTATTCAAGCTACCTTTTGGTCGTCCCAGTCTCTTTCCATTTGCCATTGCTTTTTCTAGCCCCGCCTTTGTTCGCTTGCTATAAACTTTCGTTCAGTCTCATCAAGATAAGCATATATGGCAAGTAATAATTTGGCACAAGCATTGTTAAACGTGCTTAACTCTAGCTGTCTCAAAAATATCATTTTCACACCATTATTGCTTAATTTTAATACCAAATTCATTACTTCTAACATACTTCGTCCAAGCCTTGATAATTCCACAACAAATAAGCAAATCATCACGATTAAGCATTGCCTTTAGTTCATTTATTTTGCGGATTTCCCGACTCTTTTTGCTGCTTTATTCTATCTCTATAAATTTATCAATATGAATATCTTTGTTTGTGCAATATTCTTGAATCTCGTATTTTTGTGTTTGTGTATCTTGCTTATTTGTGCTAATTTTGATGTATGCCGCATTCATACTACGCCTTTTTGATTAAGACTCTAAATTATAGCAAAGGAATAAAGATCATTCATCTAAAAATCCGTTTTTATATGTGACTTCCTGTTAAAATGCTAATACAATTTGCTTTGTTTGTATATTATTAGACTATCAAAAGAAGAGCAATAATGAAAAAAGTATTGTTTACTAGTGTTATGAGGATAGCAATATTGGGAATTAATAGTTACAATGATTCTTCAAGAAGTATAAAACAAACAAAGGCAGAGCAAGGAGAGTTTAGAGTAAGATTCTGTGCCATAGAAATGCCACTTTATACAAGTCCGACTCTTGCTTTTAGAGATAGCTCCAAATCCTATGCCGATATGTGCAGAATGTCCCAAAGCAATGTGGCATATAGCCAAAAATCCACAAAACCCACAAGAGACAACAATCAGGTGTTTTTGCCAAGCAATGCACAGCATAACCTATCAAGCACCACAAGAGAAGAATCCAAAAAGCGAAATAATGATAGAACATTGTGATGGGCAATTAGCAGCTTTGCAGGAGTTGGGAGAGAGTGAATAGATTCAATTTGCAAATATTGCGTTTGTCATTTTGCCAAACTACTTAGAATCACTTTTGTGTATCCATAACAGCTTCAATAACCAAATAAACATCCGTATAAGAAAGGGCAGAATCTGACATTTTTTCATATTCTGTTTTTGATTTTTTGGCATTTTCTAATGCAGTCTTGTATTTTTCCACAACTTCAGAAAAATCATAATTTTTAGAATAATCGCATAAATATTTTTTTAACTTGTTATTAATCAGATCATCGCATGGGCTTGTTCCGCCAAAACATCTGGTTGTGTATTCAAAATGTAAAAGAATCCAATATTCAAAGCAAGGTTTTGAAACGATTGCTTGCAATGGTGAGCGTATTCTTGATAAAACTCCACCAATATTTTTATTGCGATCATTGTCAAACACGCAAAAAATAGCCCTAAAACCTTGTTCTTTTTGTTTTTTAGCAACGCTTATAATGTGTTCTACATCTGGTTTTGGACTTGGTTCTATACGGAGATTTGTAAGCCTAAGATGCTCTTTAAGGCTGTTAAAATAATTTACCTCCGTTTTTTGCCCCTCACATATAATCAAAATGGCTTTAGGTTCTTTTGTTGGTTTTTTTCGTTGAAGATCCTTCTTTTTTCTTGCTTTATGATGAATATTGTCTGTCCCCATCTATAGCCCCATTGCCTTGGAAATATCACTAAAATATGGTAAAGCACCAAATTGCCCTAAAAAATAAGAACGTTCTAGACTGTTGTCTTTACGCACTTTAAAATCACTTAACGGATAAAGCCTTGTGGCTTTATTTTGTTTTTCACAAAACCAAATCTGATCTCTTCTGAAGACATCTTGGCTTAATATCGAAGTTTCATGCGTAGTAAAAATGAGCTGTGCATTGTTTTTATTGATTTTCTTATTATGAAAGAGCTGAATCAAAAATTGTGTCATTAACGGATGAAAATGATTATGTAATTCATCAACAAATACAACGCTACCTTTTTTTAAAATATCAATAAAGGGTCCTATAAAGTCAAAAAATCTCTGCGTGCCATCAGATTCATCGCTTTTTTTCAAACGAACATTTCTGCCATCTTGACTCGAATGATAAAAATAAACATCTAACAATCTTGCATTATCATTGAGTATTTTCGCTTTTAGTTGATCTGGCATATCTTTTGGGAGATCTGTAAATGTCATTTTTCTATCTTCAATTCCAATGTCTTCTATGTCAAAATCAGCTGCACGCAAATAATCCAAGATTTGTGTCTTGTCAGTATCGTTATTTTTACACATAAGTGCTGTTATAATTGTGGCATTTTCCCAGCCATTAGGGCTACTTATTTGGCATTTTAAAAACCAATCAAAAAGAGGTTGTAGCTGAACACTATTAAACTGAATAGCAGTCGAAAGAAATAGAGCGTTATCCCTCGTTAGTTCTCTCCATTGTTCTTTTGCACCTTTAAATGAAGCACCAAAATACCAATTATAATCCTGTTTGCTAGAATCGTATTTGCGCTCAAACCATTTCTGTGCTCTATTTTGAGGATAAACAATTAGCCATTCATCGCAAATTCTTTCTTTTGTGGCACTAAAGCCATACTGATAACGCACATTGCTTACAAAAACAGTAATCTCAAATATACTTGACTCATTGTTCTCTGCATTACCTAGTAAAAACGGAGTAACAGGCAGCTTCATTCCTCTTTGATAATTTGAACTTCTACGAACAATTTCCCTCATAGCAATCATTGCTTTAATTAAGCTTGATTTTCCTGCAGCATTTGGTCCATAAATAACTGCACTCTTAAGCAGGGTTATTTTTGCATCCATTAAGCTAAAAGAATGAGAATCTCGATGTGTTTTGTCGCTATTTGCTACAAGGCTCAAGACCTGTTCATCTTGGATAGAAAGGAAGTTTGCAACCCTAAACTCTACTAACATCTTTTGTCCCCTGATGTTTAATTTTTAAAGAATAATACGGATTATATAATTTAAAATTAAATTTTTGTGAAAATATCACAAATTTTGCCTTAAAAATACTTTTATTTGTCACCTAGATTCTAATATCGAATCCTGTCTAATTCACTGCACAATCTCTGTTTTACTTCTCAAACCCTTTGCTATCTAGCCACGCACTCAATGCTTGGGTGAAAATATAAGTCTGTGTTTCTATCCTTTTAGCATTTTCGCTATTTTGATAGCGTTTCAATCGTTCTATCAGTTCTATTGGTAGCAAAACGCTAAAAACCTTATTGTCTTTATTTTTAGATTCTAGTTTTGTTTTGCGTTTTTGCTTTGGACTAGATTCTACTTCCTTGCTTTCAGCTCTGCCGCCATTTTCAAACTCGCTTTCACTTAAAGCTCGATTTAGTGACTGTGTTATTTGTTTTTTGAATCCACTCATTTTTTTATCCTTAAAATTAAAATATTGTAAGTATTTTATAATAAAATAATTTACAAGATTTTAAAAGTATTTATAATGCTTTTTCATAAGCCCTGCCAAATGCTACTATTTCACTACATAGTGTATTAAACTCGTCTCTTGCCTTGTTATCCTCAAACTCATCTAGGCTCTTGCCATCGATTACTGCCCTCTTATATGCTCTGCGTTCATAGATAAGAGAA
This sequence comes from uncultured Helicobacter sp., assembly GCA_949299115.1. Classification (GTDB taxonomy): domain Bacteria; phylum Campylobacterota; class Campylobacteria; order Campylobacterales; family Helicobacteraceae; genus Helicobacter_A. The sequence goes on from CASFZH010000044.1 coordinate 17,173, forward strand.
TCTAAGACCGCGACATTCTCTAATTCTTTCTCTTTAATAGCAGATTCTACAAATTCCTTTAGCTCGGATATTTCCTTGCTTAAAAACGGGTTAGGACTAATTCTATTTAATAGAATCAGACAATGTAGCTTTGGATTATTCTCTTTTGCAAGATTAAAAAGTTCTAGCATTCTATCTAACACGACTACATCATATTGACTAGGGATTGTTGGAATTATAAGTAAATCCGCCTTATTCATCGCGATACGCATTTCCTTGCTATCAGCTCCACCTGTGTCAATAATTACGCAGTCATTCTTGCTCTCTTGCAAACTGATTTCATCTTTGAGAGAGCTGCCAATTTTACTGACATTTGAAAAGAGGGGTGCAAGATTACTATCGCTTCTATATGTTACTAAAAATTTCACTGCTTCGCTGTGGATCTGCATCGATAAGTGTTACCCTATCACCCTCTTTAGCAAGATAACAGGCAAGATTCACTACTACTGTTATTTTTCCGCTACCGCCTTTTTCATTGACTACTGCAATTATCATTTTTTACCCTTTTCGAATTCTTTAAAAGACTCTGGTGTTAGTAATTCAAAACCCGGCACATCTGCAAATACTCCATCTGGAAGTGGCTTTAGTTTTCCTTTTGTGCTTTTTATTGCCTTAAACTTCGCTATACACTTCTTAACCAATAATTCTAAATCGATACTTTTTCTCCCTGCAATCAACTCGTTGTTAATTGCTTGCAGTATTTCTACGTGCAATCTTTCACAAAATTGGCTATCCAAATCTTGTCCATTAAAGGATTCCCAAATATCATCATTAATATAAACATTTATGCAGGTTATGCCACCATCTCCCACTTCTGTGTCAATAGAGATTCTATTAATATAATCTAGTCTAAACATTTCTTGATTATACTCACTTTGAAATACAACAAAGCCCTAAGTATTATTTTTCATCGTTGCTTCTTTCTTGCTATAAGTATTTAAATTTTATATAATTTTAAATACTTACTAAAAAATATAAATAATATAAAATACTTTTTATTCTAATAATTTATTTATCCATTTGTACTTTTGCTCTTGCCATTATAACTCCCTTAAATTAAATACAATAAAAGTAAAAAAGTATAAAATTATTTACTTATTACTTACTAAAACAGACTTTCCGTTCTTTTCCACTGCAGTGAATTTACAACCATTACTAACTCACTGCACCCATAAAATGCACTTTTGCTACCCTTAATTCTATGAAAATGTCCTTTTTTTACATCTTAGACATATAATAGCCTTTGCAATTTTTATATTTAGGTTTGCCTTTTTGATATTTTCAATCTCAAGTCTTATTGCATTGATTCTGGTGTGATGTCATTGATTAGTACATGTTTTATAGGCTTTGTGTTTTTTAGCATAGTCTAAAATCTCATCAATAAGAATCTACCTTTCATCATTACTATTGCCGCAGTGCATAATCTTGCTAATTTCTTTCTTGTGAATAAGATTTGTAATTTCTCTTAATTGTTTTGAGCCCTGTTCTAATGGCTTATACTCTTTTGAATATTAAATGGTAACTGATTTATGTCTCATTTTTCCATTAATTTTTTATAATCTTCATGCTTATAAAGCTCTAAAAATGCCCAAAGCCCCAGGGTGATATAATCACTATCTTTTGTAGTATCCTATGCCCTTATTAGAAAACTTTTAAATTCGCTTCTTAATGCTGCTATTGCCTTTGCTAAGTCTGATTGTTCTGCTATGAAAAGTCATTGTTCCCTTTTGTTTTATTTGTTTTTTGCTATTAATCGCCTACAAAAGCAAGTTTGGGAATCCTCAAATTCATCATTAAAAGTGTTCTTGTTTGTTTAATTTCTGTTCTAATGCTATTAGCTTGTGTTTATCTTAATAGTTCTCTTAACATTTCGTAATGTTCTTCTTTGAAATAGCTTTTTATAAGTCTTATAAAATCTTGACCTTTCATTTCATAAGAGATTTGCATATACAATATAACTTTATTCTCAAATCTTTTGCTAATAGGAATGTTTTTAATTTTTTTGAGAATGTATTTTTACAGGTGTTAATATTCTTTGTGAGAAATTCTATAAGAAATTTACGTTCACTTTCTGTATTTTTTATGTCTGCATTGTGTTCCTGTAATAGTGTTTGTAGTGCTTGCAGCTGTTCTCTCTCTATTCATTTTTTTCACTCATCTATTTTCTCTCTATCAATAGA